>JARRLT010000078.1:6507-15350 GCA_037386725.1 Promethearchaeota archaeon | reverse complement strand
GGTGAATCCCTTTAGTTTACCAATAGGTATATCGCTATATTTTAAAAATTTTAATCAATATTTAATTAATAATTTTTCTTTGATCAAATTTTTCTTACCTATGTTATCATAAAAATGAATTTCGCTTTTATCAATAAATGCTTTTGCGTTCTCAAATTGTCTTATGGAGGGATTAATATCAAGAAATCGCACAATTCGATTAATAACTTGTAGTGTGTCACTTATTAAGTCATTAAAAGGTATTTCTATATACTTTTTACCTTTTACAAATCTGTCAATTCTCATAAATCCTTCTTTAATAACTTCGCGATAAACTTTTTCATCGTTAAATATATTCACTTGTGAAAAAAATCTTTTAATAAGATTCCATAAAAGATAAGTAGCCATCTTTAAATTTATATGGCCTAAAATATACTTAACACTATAAAACCAATTGGAGATTTTTGATAAATTCATATGTGAATCGACCATACTATCAATAAAAATTGATGAAGGATCTTACCAACCCCACAATTCTGAATGATATTTTTTTATTATAAGTTTAATTCGAGAGTCTAATTTACGAACAGCTTCGCTTAATTTATTGTCATTAGGAATATCTGCCCAAGTTAATGAACAACTACCTGCTTGTATAAGGATTTTATAACTTAATTTTAAGAAATCTTGATTTTCGTAATTACCATACTTATTCGAGTGTGTTCCTTTTACTAATTCTTCTATTGGCCCCATTCTCACACCTAATCGATGTAAAATACCCGACAAAAGACTTGAACCACTTCTTGCTAAACACAATATAACAACTGTTTTCATTTATTTTCAAAATATGCAAATTATGTTCTTCTACAAATAGTTATCTATTTACTTATAAAGAATTTTATGGGAAATTTTCCTCAAAATTTAGATAACTTGTAAATTATTCTTAAAAAATCCGCTCAAATAAAATTATAAATATCTCCAGCATCCTATAGGTTTTATCTATAAATAATTAATGGAAATCATTTTTGGAAAGCATAATTCCTAATTAAATATCCCATTTTTTTCTACTTTATGTTTTTAAAGAGTGCATCTTTTTAAAAAATATAAAAATAATTTTTTAATTTGCGTAATACTAATGAAAATAAATATTATTATTTGAAAATATTAGGAGAAGTAGTGAAAAAACATGAAAATTAGTTTAGTTGGTCTCAGTGGGTGTGGAAAGACTTCATTGTATTCAGTGGCATTTGCTAGTAAATCTCCTGAAGACACTAAGTCTCTTAGTCCTACAATTCTCTACGAAACAAGACGGCATCCATTTCTTGGCTTACAAGTTGGTATATTTGATTTTGGTGGACAAGAGCAATACAGAAAGGAATATCTTGAGAAACCTGAAGTATTTAGAGGCACAGATATCTTGATACCTATTGTAGATTTGCACGATCCTGCGAGTTTCAATAAATCTGCAGAATATTTTAATGAATTATTAGATATTTACCGAAAAAATAATGAAAAACCAAAAGTAACTCTTTTCTATCATAAATACGATACCGAAGACTATGAGAAAGAATTACTTGATACAAACGTAAAGAAAGCAAAAGAAATCTTCGAAGACCTATTTAAAGATTATGACTTTAAATCTTATCTTACAAGTGTTTATGATCAAGATAAATTAGCCAAGATTTTTAGAGATATTTTAATCTCTTCTTATGAAGAATTAAAAAGCCATGTGGAAAAAGCAGAACAGCAATTAGAAGAAATTAAGGCGAAAGTAATAGTATCAGATATTTCTGGAAATGTGATTGTCCACAATGTTAAAGGAGTAAGCAGTGGGTTAACTTTAAGAGGAGATTTAAGAGATTTTATTAATGCTTGTAACACTGTCAGAGAAAATATCTTTATGTCGGATTCAGGAGTCTTTAAAGGGCGTAATGAGGATGGGAAAGAAATTGAACTTCATATCTTCAAGTACATAATATCAGTTCTAATAATGAAATCTGAGGATATTGATATGGAATCTCAAGATAAACTCAATACCCTCTTAAATGATATGAAATTATTTGCAGATTTAATAATATCTGCTCATACAGACTTAGAAAATTAGATTTACACCACCTATAGAACAATTTTAGTATTGATATGGATATCTTAATTAAGATATGTAAATGATTTTTTAAAAGGTCAGTACTATTTACATTGAATCTAAAATATTATTTGAAAGAAAAAAATCAATTCTTTTACTAAACTTAATTTTTAATCATTTTAGTCAACTCTTGGCCAAAATTCCTGGCTTTTAACATTTTAATTCTGAAAAATCCTTTAAAGAGTTTTTTCGCAATAATATTTCCCCCCTTTTTCTCTATGTCATGCTCCATCATCTGAAGAATTTTTCCTCCATAAAATCTACAAGTAGCGAAGATTATTACATCTCTCCCTTCCAAATTTTTAATGTGTTGTAAAATCCCATTAAATACAGGTGCTGGAATAGCTCCATATGTAGGAGAACCAAATAATATTAAATCATACTGACTAAGATCTTCAATTTCTTTATTATATGAAAAATTAGATAAATCGCCTTTTCTTATAGTTTCTTGTTTTCTCATTAGTTCCATGACTTTTCCATGATATTCCAATCGTTCCATTTGTATTTGATCTACTTGATCTTCTAATTCAGATGCAATATATTTCGCCACTTTTTCTGTTCGTCCCCCCATAGAAAAATAAAGAACTAACACTTTCATAATAATCTTTTTAATTTTTTTATTAATTTAAATTTTCTATAACTAAGAAAATAAAGAAAAATAAAGAAATGGAGAGTTAATTATTTACTTTCTATTTACTGCTTCTTTAATCATATCGCTTAGTTGTGAATAGTAACCAGAAAAATCCAAGCAATCCAACTAGAAAAACTACCATTGTAACGTAGTTACCCCAGTATGTATAATCAAAAGTCATGGTAGTAATCCAAGTTACTATAGTTGTGACACTATCGACGACCATTAAACTCGTAATGACAAGTCCTTGACCGAGAGCCCACTCTTGTTCTCGGAATAACCCTATTCCAGCAACGATACACCAAAACCCAAGTGCTGTGGACATAATTCCTGAAGCCCCAAATAAAGAAATAGTAGCAGCTTCATTTAACCAAGTAGGAGTAATAATACCAGCCCATGCCATAAAAGCTGTAACTGCCTTCAAAAGATATAGTATCCCAAGAATGATCAACAATGTATTAAGTAATTCGTTCGAATCTTTTACTCTTGTTTTTTGTTCGCTCAAATTTTGCACCTTTTAAATTTTTATAGATTTCATCTTTAAAAATAATTTTATTGAATTTAAACTTTACATATTTTTTAAGAATATTAAAAGGATTGATTTAAGTGTTAAAAAGGGATTAAGAAAAATTTCAAGAACTTCAAATTAAATTAAGTAAATCCTTCAAATTTCCTCGATAATCAGGTTCAGGAGTATCTTCATTCAATTTATATGTGCTATTTTCAATAAAAAATGTTTTAATTCCAAGTTTCCTTGCAACCATATCTTTATCTTCATCTCCAACCATCAAACAATTAATAGCACTTTGATTAAGTTTTGTGAGTATTTCTTCATAATAAAGCAAATTCGGCTTAGTTGCTGTACAATTCTCATAAGAAGTAATTAATGTGTAGGGAAAATCTGCCACACCAGCCCATTGTAATCTTTTTGTAATGGCTATTCGTGGAAGAAGAGGAGTCGTAGCAATAATTACATCATAACTTTTATCGAAGGCTTTTTGAACTACTTTTTTTGCTTCTGGTAACTCATGAGTATATATTTTTAATTTAGGAAACTCTTTTTGATAAAATTCGTCAAATAGGGGCTCTAACTCCTCTTGTGTATGGCCATCCAAAGGAAAAAACTCTTCAGCGTAAGCTTCTTCATTAGTTTTCGATCCATCATTGTTTTCAACTACTTTAGATACCTTCATTAGTCTGGATACTAAAATTTTAGGAGGAACAATCTCTTTAAGAAACTCTGAAAGTAATCGAAAATAGGAAGGAATAAATTTGTCCATTTTAACATCTATCAAGGTCCCATCTAAATCCAAGAGAAGTGCTTTTAATCCATCTATCATTTTTCTAAATTTGATTTATTTAGGTAATTTGATTAAGATACTCTAAAACTATGATTTATGTAATATTTTATAATATTTTTATATAATGAATAGAAAATGAATAGAAAAGTTTAATATAATTTTTTTCAATATAAAAAATGATTTAAGCGAAGAATTTATAAAAACACTTACAATATGTAATATTATTTACAAAAACAATAATAAATGCTTTAAAAATTCATGTTTTGTTAAATCTCAAGATTTAACAATAAACATTTTAAAACTCAATAATTTCTATTATATAATAGGATTGCTCTTTTAATCATTTATATAGCATGGAAAAATTATGAAATTGGAGCTTAGTGGCAATAATTTTGTTTACGTCGGCGATAAATTAAAAATAAGAACGAAATTATTGTTTGAGGAGGATCAAGAAATATTATGGACGGGTATTAGATTAATCACTGCTCCACCTTGTACTAAAGAGTTACAAATCGCAAAAAAGGAAGTATTTTCAAAGGGTAAATTTGAAGAAGGTATATACATACGAGATAATGATTTACTTATCAAGAATAATGTTGTTCCCACCATTGAAAAAAGAAATCTAAGGTATTGGGTACAACTTTTATTAAGAAAGGAAAATCCGATTAATCCTGAAGAAGATCTTATTATTAAAAAAAGACACGATGTCATCATACGTCCAAGAAATTTTAATTTAAATAATAAACCAAATCCAATTTCATTTTCAATATCTGGTTTGAAGATTGATCTAAATAAAGATATTTTCAAACCAGGAGAAACCATAAAAATCAATTACATCTCTGAAGGATTAAAAGAGTTAGAAGTAAGATTACTTCAAAAAGCAAATTTAGTCTGTAAATGTGAGCAATATGGACAAAATTGTAGCAAGGTTCAAGAATTACCTCCCGCTATAGCAGGAGATGCAAAAACAAAATCGAACACTGAAAAAGGATATCTATTACTTAAAGTACCAGAAGTAGCTGAACCAAGCCATAATTATCTTTGGGAACCCACTGAAAAAGAATTTTGGGGTCTAAAATATGGTGACTATACAGAATGGTCATTACAAGTTATTGGTAAGAAAAAACCTGAATTTGGGAGAGAGAATGTTGAATTCAAATTACCTATTACGATTGTAACAGAACCTATAAAAGAAGGTCAACCAGAAATAGATTTCTTCTCAGGGGAAGATAACAGAGCACCTTCAGTTTTTAAAGATATCACTTCTAAATTTCAAGAAACTTTTAAAATCTCTGAGATTACAAAAAGTCCGGGGGAAAGTGAAGATACAAATACTTTTAAAATTAAAATTAAAAATATCTCCAAGGAAATTTTAAAGGGAACTACAATAAAACTAACCGGACTTCAAGAAGGTCTGTTTGAAACATTTCCTTCTCTAAAAGGGTTTTCAGATTGGAAACCTCAAGAAGAGAAAGTAATAACTTTTGAAACTGATAAAAGTGTGACAGCAATCATCTCAGTTATTGAAGATAATTCTCAAAAAACAATAAGGATTCAATCTCCTATAAAGTAATATTACATTCATTTTTAATTATAGAACGCTAAACTTAAAAAGAACACTATGATTGTTCCTAAATCTGTCATGGAAACATATTATTTCAAAGATCCAAAAAAGGGTCCAATAATTCGGGAGTTAAATGGGGCTTTTACTCATTATTATTATATTGAATCCAAAATTACACTCCATACCAACCAGAATGAAGTGTTAAATGGGTGTTTGGTTCTTGGAAATGCTGACTTAAGTTTTAAAGGGGAAAATTATTTATTGAATCAATTTGATTTTTTTATCTCCCACCAAATCATGAGATTGAAATCGCCACTAATAATAACTCAAACGGCAAAATATGTTTTATCAAAAATCAGATTGAAAAGGAATTTGAATCTACCTTCGGTATAGAGCATTATGATACAAAAAAGTTCATACCACGAGGAGATTTGCATCCTATGGAATCAATAACTTCATATAGAACAGTTTGGACTGCTTTTAAAAACGGATATTTCATGTCAGGAATTACAAATATTCCTATAGAAGCATTACGCCAAGGTGTACTAACTAGCGTTAATTTAGAAAAAGATAAAGATAATAATACCAAAATTTATCCTCATATTCATCCTGACTTTCCTGAATTATATCTCTTTTGTATTGATGATAAAGCAACATCTATAACCCAATATCTCATAAATGAAAAAGGAGAATCTGTATGTAAAGATCTAGAAGATGGAGAAGGATTATTTTTTCCAGGAAATTTAGGTCATATGAATTTTGGAAAGCCAAGTTATAAAAATCTCGATTATTGCATGTATATTTGGATTATTCCCACTTTCGGTATTCAAAAAGAAATCAACCCAAATACTTTGCATTATTAAGAGAGATTCAACTTATTTTAATTTGCCTCAACTGGTAACCCTATCTTGTATAAATTTTTAAAAATTAACCCTAATAGTTCCTCAAATGAGCCTAAAATTCCTTCACCATTCAAAGCTATAGTAAATTTCCATGTGATATTTTTGAAATAATCATAATTTACCTTTTTTAGAAAAGTCACATGACTGAATTTGTTTGGTAAGTCTTGTTTGTTAAACGCAATAAGAATTGGTAAATTTTTCATCGCATCTTCATAGAAATACGAGTTTAATTCTTTCCAAGAGATAAGATTTCGATTAAATACTTTCATTTGGGAATCTACTACAAAAATTATGCCATCAATTGCTTGTAATGTTATCGGTCTTGTTACGTTATAAAAATCTTGACCAGTCGTAGAATATATATGAATTTTAAGAATCCATTTTTGGTTCTGAAAGATGATTGTCCCAAAATCAAAAAATAGGGTTCGATTAATTGAACTTTCTACACTGCAGACATCTTCTTTTTTTCCAAAATGATTGAACAAACATTTTATTGTCAAAAAAACTCGTCGATTTTGAAAAAGAAGAGGAAATACCTGTAAAACATAAATTAAAATTGTTATCATAAAGTAATATTTCTTCAGTAAAAAATACAATATTATAATTAGTGCTGGAATTCCAATAACAATTAAAACCCAGAATACGGCATAGAATATATTGTTTAACCAATAGAGATAAGGTAAAGTGTTAATAGGAGTGTTCCAATTCCCTTGTGTAAATACCAAGATCAAGAAAGTTATTAATAATAAGAAACTGAAAACTCCGCTGGCTCCCTTAGAAGTCTTTTTCTTTGGTTTTTTATTTTCTCTTTTTAAAATTGCTTTCTCTTCTTCGGTTAATCGAGTCCACCAAAGATAAAATACGATCCCACCATACGCACATAAAGGAACCCCTACAATTAATAATTCTAATAGAAGAATTAAGAAAAATAACCCAAAGAAATTTCCAATAGAGAACATACCTAAATCCCACGAACCATAACCTCCAACCCAATTTGTATTTAAGATCCAATAGAAAACAAAAATTCCTCCAATAATAGCAACAACAACCCCTATTAAAAAGATAATAAGTACTTTCCAATGGGCATTCACAAAGGTCTTAAAATGACTCCAATCACTTAAATTTTGTTCTTCCATTTTTTACCACGATTTCATTTTGATTTTTATATATGAATTATTAAAGGGTTTATTTGGGTCCTTAAAAATAATTTATAGACCAATTTTTACAGAATAATCAATATTAAATAAAAGCCGTTTAATGAAAAATTATTTTTATTAAATAGGAAGAAAATTCCACGTTTAAATCAAGCTATTATCTTTAACTAAAATATTGTTACCATTGGTGTTCCATTTATATTTAGAAATTAATGACTAATAGATGAATTTAGATGCTTTTAAGGGTTTTTATTAATTTTACCAAAGTATCTTTATTTGGAAGATTGATAATTGATCGTTTAAAAAAGATAAATAAGATTTAAAAATAGATTATTTTCTTATATGTTTTAAGATCACATGATTGATAAAAATCAACCATATAATGATTGAAAGCAATAACATCCACTCAATAAATGGTTTTGTTAATGGAGATGGGTGGTATAGGAATAAAATTGCCATACTCGGTGTAGCTATAAACATGTATAATCCAATACCTCTGAAAAAAGGTGTTTTTTTAACCATGATTACAAATCCATCAAACCAACAAGCGAATGCAAAAGACCCAAAAACAACCAAAGAAAAAATATAATGCAAGCCTAATGGAGTTGTTCTATCTTCGCTAAAGACACCAATACCTAAGAGTCCAACAATTGCCGATAAGAGACATAATAAACCGATTAGAGAGAGAATTTTCATAGAAATATCGAAAATTTTTTTCAGCGTGCCTATACTTTTTTTATCTGTTTTATAAAGCATTCTAGTGAAATAGAAAACTATAGGAATTAAGAGAATTGATGTGATAATTGCGATAGTATCTAGAATAAAGGGAGCGGGTGTATATCTAATTGAACCTAGATCGCTTATATAATTATTAAAGAAATTATAACTCTCTGGCCCAAAAAAATATGCTATGATAACACCGATTGCCAAACCTGGTAAAAAAATTAAAAGAGCTAAGTAAATGCAGGTTTTAACTATTCTTTTATTAGTTAAACCTTTATAGATGGAATAAAAATCTCTTAAAATTGTTTGTTCTTTTATTTTATTAATATTCATTTTAAGCATATTCTTTCTAATATGGATGATTTATTATTGTATATATTTTACGTTTTAAAATTTATCTTATTTAGAAGAAAAATATTTTAAAATTGTATTTAATGTAATCAATTCCA
>JARRLT010000078.1:0-6485 GCA_037386725.1 Promethearchaeota archaeon | reverse complement strand
TTTATGAAATATATAATGGCAACAATTACTCCAGGAATTCCTAAAACAATGAGGATCCAAAACAGTGCATAAAACCAGTTATTTATCCAGTAGAGATAAGGCAAAGCATTAATAGGTGTCTCCCAATTTCCTTCTGTAAAGACAAGTAGCATAAATACAATGAAAATTAATATTCCAAAACCACCGCCTCCTCCAACTTTCTTTGCTTTCTTACCTTTCTTTCTTCTTTGTTTCATCTCTGTCTTTTCTTCTTCAGGAAGGCGTGTCCACCAAAGATAAAATAAAATGCCTTCATATGCAAGGAATGGAATAGCTACTATTAAGAGTTCAAGAAATAAAACAAGGAAAAATAATCCTAAGATGTTCCCTAAAGAAAATTGGCCAATGTCCCATGTTCCAAATCCTCCTACCCAATTCGATAAAAAGATCCAGTACAATACAAAAAAGAACCCAATAATTGCCCCAACAATGCCGACTGCAAATAATATCAATGCTTTCCAGTGAGACTTTACCACTTTTTTGAAAAATGCTTCATCGCTTATATCTTCCTCATCGCTCATATCATCTGCTTCCATTTTTGAAATCACATCGGTTTTTTCATTATAAATTTAGAGATTATTTATTAAATACTTTGATTTTTTTGGAAAAGATTTCGTTACAATTGTATAGGTCAAATTTATAGAAAAAGGCATTTATAATTATACATAAATTTTACATAAATTTAAAATAGAAATATATGAGAAATATTAGAATTCTTAATTTTTTAAAGGATGTTGCAATAGGAATTAATTTCTTGTAAACTACGTTAAAACTTGATAATTTCTCCATCGATTTGAATATTTAATATCCCTCGTAAAACCAACAATTCTATTTCTCTTTTAAGGATTCCCTTTCCTAATTTTAAATCCTTCTCTTCGACAAGAATTCTTTCTAATTTTTTCATTGAAATTTCTTCTTGCTTTTTGGAGATTTCATTTAACATAATAGAAATCTCTTTCTGATTCATTAGACTCTCTAAATTAGATAAGAGTTGATATAATTTATGGGTTAGACTATAATCAAATTCCCCTTTCTTTTCAATAAATTTCAGTTCTTCAAGAATAGATTTTGCTGAGTCGAATTTCTCCTCTGACATTAATTCCTGAGCTTGATATAATTGCTTTTGAAACTCTTCTGCTTTCATACTGAATTATACCTCAATTTTTCCTTAATAATAAACGTACGGTTTAGGTAATTCTCGGTTTTATTTTTATTTTATTAGTTTTTTCTGAAATTGTTTTGATAAAAATAGCTATTTTAAATTATCATTCATATTTAATAAGAGAAACGCTTTAAAGATTTAATTTCTTTTTTAAAGTAAGATATTAAAATAATTTCATAACTAGGTTTGAATTAAAATGGTTGATAAAGAAAAAGTTAAAAAAGTCATAGAGAAGATACGACCGCAGCTACAGATGGACGGGGGCGATTTGGAACTATTAGATATAACCGACGATGGAATTGTAAAGATTCGCCTTCAAGGACATTGTGCTGGATGTATGCATGCTCAACAAACATTAAAACTTGGTATTGAGCGAGCGGTTAAACAATTTGTTCCAGAAGTAAAGGAAGTAGTAAATGTAATGTAGTTAGGCAATATTTCTCTTTTTATTTACTTTTTTTAAACTCTTTTTTAAAATTACTAATAATTGGTTTAATAAAGGAAAGAGGATAATATCTTTAGATTAATTAGATGTTATATCGAACTGATGCTTACTTTTACCTGATTAAAGTTAAAGATTAATATTTTTTCCATCTTTTTGTGGATTCAAAGATATTCTCACACCAGGTTCTTTTAAGATTCTAAGAATTCTAACATTTCTGCATTCTAAATTATTAGCGATAAGATGAAGATTTTTAAGGTTTTTTAAATGGTTAAAAGACTCCGGTATATAATAGAGATTATTACTTGATAAATCAAATGATTTATTATATCGATTTAGTCTCTTATCCTTCCAATATATTCATATATCTTATATGGTTTTGATCCATCCATTTCGAAGAACCTGAATAAGCATCGATATTCCTGTATAAAACCTTTCCTTCAGAGTTAGAGATATATTTTTTTGGAATGTTATATAGGAGATCATAACCAAAACAAATAGTAGTATATTGATCAAAGTCAATAGATTTTCCTTTCTCTTCTAATCTTTTTGCATAATTAGCTGCTCCTCTTACAATTATTAGTTGACTCTGACCTTTTTTTCCTATTTTTTCAATTCTTATGGTTCCAAAATCAATTCTTATCCGTACATTCATAACTTTATAATTCTTTTCTGTAAAGTAAGGATTCAATATTTCGTTGAGAATTTGGGAAATCTTTACTGCACATTCTTTAGCATTAATGCATCGCTCTTCTTTAGATCCTAAAGAAAATGACACCATAGCTCCAACACCAGTATATTTGTCAATAGTTCCATCATAATCATCAACACAGTGAAAAAAACAGTGTAAAGCCATTCCCAACCATTCAATATACTTTTTCTTTCCTAGTTGATCCATTGAAACTTGAGAATTTACAATATCGAAAACCATTACGGGAGCATCAACGACCTTTATACCACCTATTGCTAATTGATTCGTATCCACTGGAACTTTTCTACCAGATTCCTCAAGGTGATCTTTTCTTTTTCCTAAAAACTGATCCAGTACTGTATTGTAGTGGTTTATATGCATTTAATTAGCCCTTAATCAAATTTGTTAAATCTTTATCTCTACAATCAATATTATAGATTAAATATATATCATCTTCATAAATAGAACCAATTAAGAACCTCTCATTAAAGCATTCTTCACATTGACCTCCTAAATTAAAACCTTGGAGTAGGTTCTCTCCAATATAAATAGTAGTAAAATCTTTAAATTCAAATTTTTTTCCCATTTCTTCAAGTGTTTTTGCATTATTTGCAGGATCTCCTAAAATGATTAAATGCTTTTGCTCTCTTTTTCCTATTTTTTCAATACTTATACTTCCATAATCGATTCCTATTCTAACAAACATTTCACCATCTCCTTCTTAATCTACGGATTTTGTATATTTTTAGGATTGTTTGGATTAATATATTATAGCGGTTTGGTTTATAAAGACTTAAAGAAAGGAAAAGAGTAGATTAGTAATTCAAAAGTATTATATTTGGCAATTTAAGAGAATTTGTATAATAAATTCTACATAAAATTTTATATTTAATTTTTATATTGGGTTATTCTAAGGAGAAAAATTTTATTCGAGTTCAACTAAATTTTCCATATTGAGCAGAGAGATAACTTTCTAGAAAAATATAATTTTTAAGACGTTTTTACTCTTATAAAACTTATTTCAGAAGATTTTACATAATCTATAGTATATTGAGTTTTTAATGTTATTATTTCTTCATTAAATTCATCTAATATACCTTCTAAATATTGATCTCTATTTTTTAAGAAGATTTGTACTTCTTTTCCCTCTAAATTGTTTAATATATCAATTAAGGTCATAATAATCACCTCAAATTTTGGACTATTACTTTTGCTTCTAAAATTAAGTAAGAAATATACTAGTTTAATCTATTATTTTATTCTATTAACATTTATTTTTAATTGAAAATTTTTGAAATTATAAAGAATTAAATCAAAATAATTTTTGAGACACAAGAATTATGAACCTATGCTAAGAATTTATTTCTTTTCTAAAACTTAATAAACATTCAGTATTTTACCTTCCATAATTCTTTAACTTTAGAAAGTGATCCTCGTGAAATGCGATTTTTTATTTCATTATGGATCTGATCATAATACTTTTGATTAAAGAGACATGTTCCTTCTATAAATCCATCGAGAATAAGTGGATTCCCTTGATCTATTAATTGAATTATTTCTTCCGGAGTATATAAACAAATATCAATTGGTAATAAAGGAAGCTGAATTATTTCCTTAATTTCATTTATTCTATTAAAAAGGATTTTTTCTGACCAAGTACCAATAATAATTAAATCAATATCACTACCTATATTAAAATCAAACCGAGCTCTTGAGCCAATTAGAACAATTGAAATGATTTTTTCTTTTAAAAGTTCTAAAATTTTATCTAAAAACTCATTTAATTTCTTTATTTCTTTTCGATGTTTTTCAAGTACTTGCCTACTGAGTCTAATATTTTTTTGCTCCATTTTAAACAATCTTGAGCGTTCTTTTTTGTATAATATTCATGAGGAATTCCTGAAACGAAAGCATCTGGGTATCTTGTAGGAATATAGTGTTTGTCTAATTCTATAGCACAATTAATTGCAATTTCAAGCTCTAACTGATTCTTATTTTCATTTATATCATCAACAAGATCCTTTAAAGAATGGCCAAAAGGTCTTAATCCAATATAATATAATAATGCTTTAAGCGCTTTCTCGGCTACTTGATGAGATAAAAAGCATACAAATTCGTACGATTCTAATTCTAAATTATTAAAAGCTGTTTGATAATCTATTTCTGCTTGCTTTACCCATCTAGAAGCTTCTTCAAGATTTCCCATAACTTTTTTATATTTTTTGTTTTGGATTTATTTCTATTTTAAGGGGATATATTTCAGTAAAAGTATATCTTATAGTATATATTTATCTATTAATTTTTGAGTTTTTTAATTTTCTCTTTTTACATATAAAATACATTTAAAATTAAAAAAGAATAGAGAGAAAATCAATAAAGCGAATTAAATTAAGAACTTATATAAACTTAGAATTAAATAAATGGATGTAAAAGACAGAATTTCGAAAGAAAACTTTATCTTCGAATTTTGGGGGTAAAACAACCGACATTTTTCTGATATTCTATGTACTCTTCACCAAACCTGCGAACAAGGTCCTTTTCTTCAATATAGATCATCAAAGAAATATAGATAACTAAAAATACAAATATCACAATAACTATAAACCAAGAATTAAGTAGAAATCCAACTGCGATATACACCGGTATTTCTCCGGCCGATTGGGGATGACGAACATAATTATAAATCCCTCCGTGCAATTTCGTATCCTTTGAAGGGGCATATGTTTCGTCACCTGCATCTTTGACTCCTTTATACATAATAATTATTCCGGGAATAATCATGCAAATTCCTATAATTAAACCGATCCAAATATTCGAACTTATTAACCATTGATTCACAATAGGTAAGGGAAACCATATCCACAAAATTAGATTTATTAATGATAAAATCTGAAACCATTGAGCTATTTCCCTTAATATTTTGCTTTGTTTCCATACTTTTTGTCCATATTTTTTCTCTCGTTTAGCAGGCTGTAAACTGATAAAATAGAGAGAAACCATGGTAACATCTGCTATTACAAAAATAGAAAAATTAATTATTCCTATTATCAATTTTTTCTAACCTCAAGGAGGAAACTATTGAAATTGTAATGCTATCGCGATTATACTATTTTAATTACTAAGAGATACCATTAATATTTAAAGATCTTGAAAGATTGTTTTAAAAGTTTTCATGTAGATTTTGTTAAATTAAATCATAAAAAATATATATAATTTGAAAGGAAATTATGGTTTCAGTTTTATTAAATCCATAAAAAATTACTTGCGACTTTTTTACTTGTTTTGAATTTTATTCCTTCCAATTGGAGCAATTTTTGTTTCATTATAGTGCCACCTTGATACTTACCAATCTCTAAATTACTTTTAACAACCCTATGACATGGAATGATTATTGGAAAGGGATTTTGCGCTAAGGCGTTACCAACGGCTCTCGCACCATTTGGAATACCTATCTTACTAGCTAATTGTTTATATGTGCTTACTTTCCCTCGTGGAATTTTGGCTTCAGTTAGAATGACATTCTTTTGAAATTCAGAGCATTGGGAAAGATCAATCATTTCTAAACTAAGATTTATTGCTTTTCCGAGCATAAATTGATTCATTCTTTCGGCCATTTCAGAGATTTGTGTATGGGAACCCTTTTCTAATCCAAAGGCTGAATTTTTTAGCGATTTTTTCATTTTTAATTCCGAAGAACTCTCGGGATCACTTAGAAATATCCGCCGAATCATTGGGGTTACATCTTTAATCTTCCATATAATAGTAAACATACCGAATTGGGAAGATTTAAATGAATCATAATACATCATCTTCGATAGATTAAAGGAATAATAAGAATATATCTTTTTACTCTAATTACATTTTAATTTGTTTATTTCTTATTTACAATCTTCTCTTATTCTGTTTAATTATCTATTTTTATATAAATTCTGATTATTAATGTTTTTATAGAAAAGATTTTTACTAATAGTTACTTATAAATGTTTAAGGAGATCGAATACAATGAAAAGATATAAGGATTGGATTAAGCAAGCTGATGAAGATCTTAATGCTGCAAAGGATAGTGAAAAAAATGACCATTTTGAGTGGGCTTGTTTTCAAGCACAACAGTCGGCTGAAAAATCTCTTAAATCTTTTCTCTTATTTCTTAA
>JARRLT010000077.1:0-10203 GCA_037386725.1 Promethearchaeota archaeon | reverse complement strand
CTTATATTCTTCTTCATAAAGCGGGTTATTTATTTAATATGGGTAATTTAAATCAATCTCTCTCTTATGTTAATGAAGTTTTGAAAATCGCTAAAGATATTGAAAATAAGAAATTATTAATGCATACTACAAAATTGCTTCTTTTCAATAATAGTCTTAAAGGTAATTTAGATCGTAACCTGAAATATATTGAACGATATTTAGCTCTCGCTGAAGAATTAAATGATAAACAAGAAATTATAGGTGCTCTTAACAGTTATGGAATATTTTTCATGGAACAGGGTGATTTTGATAGATCTTTAGGTTATTTAGAGCAGAGTTTGTCATTATGTAATGAAATTCATAGTTTTAAAACAGTAGTGGTTCTTAGTTCTCTCTTTGAGTTATATCTTCATATGGGTGCCTTAGAGAAAGCTCAACAATGTTTAAATCATATGAAACATGTTGAAAGTCAAGTAGATTTTGAATCTGGTACTAATTTCTATACCATAGCAAAGGCAATAATTTTGAAAAGAAGTCCTCAAAAGGTTAATCAATTAAAAGCAAAAGAGATTTTGAAGCATCTGATTGAGGAAGTACACCCTTTTTCTGATTTAAATTATAATGCTTTAATAGAATTGTGTGATCTAAATTTATTAGAATTACGCGAAACAAATAATTTAAAGTTAATTGATGATATTCAACCTTATTTCACTCAATTGAAAAATATTGCTAAAAACGAGCAATCCTACTGGTTACTTGTCGAGGTACTTTCATTACAAGCTAAATTGAAATTAATAACATTTGAATTTAAAGAATCTCAAAAATTATTAAGACAAGCTATTGATATTTCTGAAAAGCATGGGCTAAAACGTTTAAATAAGCGAATTGCAGAGGAACAAGATGAACTTTCTAAAAACTATATCAAATGGGAAAAAATGAAACTGTCGGGAGCGAATATATCAGAACGTATAAACTTAACTCATTTAGATGAGCAGATCAAAAATTTACTTTGGAAACGTAAATATCTAAAGAGAACAATAAAACAAGACCAACCGTCAATCAAGTCGTTTAAATGAACATATTGATGCTTTCTATTTTAGAATCTTATCTTTAGGATAAATTATTTTGGTAGATTAAAATTCAAAAACCTAATTAAAAAATAAAGAGAATAAAAATAATTTTAACTTTCTTCGGTTTCTTCTACTCTGCCCATTAATCTCATCATAGCGTCAGCAAGCTTATTCTGACTTCTACTCATTATTCCTTTAACTTTTCCTTCTTTTCCGAGAACTCGTTCCGTGATTCCATTCCAAACGGAACTTGGTTCTCCTTTAACTTGCTTAAATCTATCCCGGAATACCTTTACACTTATCTTATCGTAATTTTCAGCAGCTTCAGTGCATTTATAACAAAGAATGCACTTATCTCGATCAACAACAATCTCTCCTTTCTCTACCGAAAGCGCACTGACAGAACATTCATCAGCAAATTTTTCAAGAGTTTTTTTATTCTTTTCCTCAGATGTAATTTTAATGCTTCCCTCAACTACTTTTCGAACTCTATGTCCATTTTCAAGTTCTCGTACTTCTGCTTCAAACTCAGGTAATGAACCATTTTCTACTACGAGTAATTTCTTTTCTCCATTAATGAATAACTCTAAAGTATATCCTGGACAGATCCAGGTGCAACTTCCACACCACACGCATTTATCTGTATCAACAACGATCTTTCGGTCAGAAGCAATACCCATTTGCTCTGGAGTTCCAATTGCTGTCCTTTTTAAGGGTTCTTCATAAATTGTTTCAGTAACAGGGCATACTCTATGACAAAAACCGCACTCAATACATTTTTCATTATCATGCTTTAAAATCATTTCATGATTGAGCATTCTATAAACATAATGAGTTACGTTATCATCAATTTTTATTGTTTTTTTCGCAGGCAACGACATGTAAAATCTTTCCAAAAAAATTGTATAATTTTTTAATCTATGTCTAATAATTAACCTAAAAAAATAAAAGTTTTAGTTATTGTAGTTAGGAATGAAATAAATATATCATTGAATTACTTGATTGAGAGAAGATTGGTTGTATTCTTCAATTTATATTAATTAAATGGAAAATTCAAATCCGTCATAAGCTACTTCAATATTTAATTCCTCATCCATGGCAATAATGTCTTTTTTAGATTTTTCAATATCCTTAAAAAACCAGCTTCCAAAATGAGTAAATATTATATGATCGGTAAAAGCTTTGAAAAAATCCACTAGATCTGGGATGCCATTATGACCAAAAAGTTGTCCTGTTTCTTTGTCTGCTCTAATCATGCCTCCTTTTCTAATAAAACCTGCATCAGTTATCACTAAATCCAGATTTATAAGTTTATCTTGAAATTCTTTATTTATTCGTGTTAAATCTCCAGTATATAGAATTTTTCTTTCATCCTTTTTAATCAGATAGCCTTGAGATTCAATTAATTTGCTGTGATGAGTTGGAATTGGTTCAATTTCAAAAGATTTGACTTTTATAGGTTTTTTAAGAACTTTTATAATCGAAAATTCCATAAAATTTTCTGGAGCATAAATCGGAATATCTAAATTTTTTAAATTTCCTTTATCAATGAAAAAGGCATGATCAGCGTGAAAATGAGTAAGAAAAATTGCTTTAGGATTATAATCTAAAAATTCTTTTTCTCCTAAATCGAATAAGATTAAATCATCTATTAATATCCCAGAATGTTTAGAATGTAGTGGAGCTCTTTTGTCCATTTTTCCGATTGTCCCTAATATTTTGATCTTCATATCTAATAGCTATCAATCTTAGGTTTATTTTAATTTTTTTCAGAGGAGAGAGATTTAAAATATTTTTAATCTTACAAGAAGGAATGAAGGAGAAATTAAACTTTTAAGATTCAGACTTATTAAGGGAAATATCTTTCCTTATTTTACTTTTTATATTTTCTTTCTCAATTTTATCTAAATTTTTCAAACTTGTTAAAAACCATATTATAATACATACTATAATCTCGACAGTAGCATAAGTAAACCATATGTTTGCTATACCGAAAATTGTTGTCAATGGTCCTGCTAGTATTATTGAAATTGGCGTAATCCCAGATGAAATAGTAATTGCTAAGGACATAACTCTACCTTGGTTTTTAGCGGGCACTTTTGATTGAATAATTGTCAGAAACATAGTATTAACTATTGGCAAGAAAAAGCCGTAAAAAATTCCACCTATAATCATCATTATGAAAAACTGATATGGTGAAATTGCGATTAACAGATATCCTAAATTTCCGATGATAATACCCCAAACTTTTTGCAGTAGCTATTATAGCGCCAATAAATACGCCCAAACTAAGAGATCCATTAACAATTGCATAAATTAATGTGGTACCATTGTTATCAATTAATATAAAATTAGATAATAGGGAACTTAAGGGATTTTCAAAGAAATTTGCTAAAGTAGCAAGAAGTAACAAGGTTAAAAGGCCGGGAATTAGTTTCAATACTTTAAAACCCTTCTTAAAATCGTTCCAAAAACTTATATTCACTTCGGATTCACTAGGGCGGTCTCGAATGTCTGGTATTGAAACTAAAAGCAACGGAACAATCGCAATTAAGTAGGTTATTATATCAATCCACAAGACCGTTTGAATAGGGAAAAGAGATAACGCTATACCTCCCACGACAGGGCCCACAACATTTACAAAGCTTGTGAATAAATAGTTAAGTCCGTTCATTCTACTCAAGTGTTCTTTAGGGACCATTGTCGGAATAATTGCATTTAGTGGTGGAAAATTGATTGATTGAAAAGTTGATCGTAAAAAATTGATTGTTATAATTAACCAATAATTAGTGAGATTGAAGGCAAAAAATATGATTAAAGTTAAGGTTATCAATGCTTGCATAGTATCTGCAAAGAAAATCATCCATTTTCTGTTCAATTTATCAGCATATACTCCTGCTATCGGAGCAATTATAATAGGGGGAATAAAAGTTACAAAAAAAGCAAATGAAGTCAGAATTTCACTTTTATATACCATTGTAATCCAAACAGGAATTGAAAATGATACTACCGAAGATCCTAATAAGGAAAAAATTAGACCAATCCAAAAGTAAATATAATTTCTGAAAGTTCTTTTTGTAGGGTATTCTTTCATTCTTAGTGAATTGAATATTAGAAAATATTAAAATTTGGAGGATTTCTATAATAATGATAGTTTTAGCATACCTCTAATTAAATTTCTAATTAAACGAATATAATCTAAAGACCCATAAATCTTGATAAAAATAATAAAAAAAGATAAAAAAATTAGTTACGTTTTTTCCAATTCCATCTCTCTGATGGCTTTTCCAGATCGAAATGGGATATCTTCGACAGATTCTCCCGGTGTGTATTTGAATTTTTCTGTAAATGCATCATTTAATGACTGAAAGTAGAGAGAAAGTGGTAAATTCATGGGACAATTATTATCACAATTTCCACATTCTATACAACGATCAGCTACATGAGATATTCTCGTAAGCTGATATGTTTCAGCATTTATATTTTTGTCCTTTCTTTTTTGTTGAAGAATACAATCTACACAATAACATACCGGACAACCTCGAATACACATGCCACACATAGTACATTTCTTTAAGCTATCAATCTTTTCTTCTTGTGGAAGACCTTTCCATTCTTCGAGATCAATTGTACGTTTTTCCCTGGCTTTTTGAATAATTTCATCTAATTTATTCTCGTGTGTCTTTTTAATATCTTCTGGAAGTGATTTTGAATCCATACTTGATTTTTCAAACAAATTCAAACCTTCATCGGAGTAAACCTTAAGTATAATCTCATCCGAATCTATATTCAATCCAACATCACTCACAGAAATATCTGCTAAGACAGGAATTTTGCGAGTACAACGAGAACAATTTTCTGCGATTTGAATATCTACCTCTTGAGTTTTTCCATCTTCAAACTTAAAAATTAATCCTTCATCCCCAATTTTCTCTTTAACAATTTTGGTTGGGTCGATATCTTTGAATTTTCTTAGTTCTCTTCCAACATTAACAGCTAATCCCCGATCTTCTAATGCAATGATAAACAAATTATCTAAATTGACTTGTCTAAGTTTAGCTAATTCTACTAAAGCTCTAGTATCGCAAGGTCGTGCAATTAACCCAATTTTTTCTTCCTTAGCACCTTCTAAAGACTTATGTAAATATTTAGCAGCAGAATCTGTTCTTGAATATCCATAAGCCATAAAATTTGATAAAGGAAATTCATCCGGAATATCTTCCGGTTTTTCATATACAATTGGATTTAGTGTAAAACGATCTTCTTCCTTAGTTTTACGACTTACCTTAGTTTCGGCTCCTAAGACCTTGTTTACAACTTTTTCTTTTAGTAAAGTTTTCAATAGTTTGGAAAATTCTTTCTCTTTAATTAGATATTCTCCTTGTGATTCCATAGTTTCCAACTCATAGGTTGTAAATTTTACTACTTATTATAATTTTAATTACTAACTACTTTTTCTTATTTCATTACAAATATTACTTTCAATCCTTCAATCTTAAAATCTATAAAAGGATTGCTGTGTTGATAATGGGGCACCCATTTCCTCCACAAGGCTCTCATTTTTTATAACCTTGTCTCAAAGGACAACACATTTATTTCTTTGTTTTTTTATTTTGTGTCTCGCTTTTTTGAAATAAAGGATTTGGGCCTAATTCCCTTATTTTTTTATCAAATTTCGTAGCGGTTTCTTTGAATTTTTGACCTTCTGCGGAACTGCAATAAGCCATTTCAATCCGTTCTGGATCTATTCCCGCAGCTTCAAGTACTTTTTTTAAATATTCTACTTGTCGATAAGCAAAGTAATTTCCTGTTTCATAATCACATTCATCAGGGTATCATCCTACAACTAATACGCCATCTGCTCCTCTTCCGAATGCTCTCATGACATCATCTGTTCCTACTCGTCCAGTGCATGGGACTAAAACGGTTCGTAATGAGGTTGGATATTGAGCTCTAATGGTTCCAGCCATATCAGCACCTCCATATCCTCATTTCCAGCACATAAAACTCAATATTTTTATATCATTTTCAGCTGCCATGTTTTCTTTACCTCTTTAATCCTCGGCTGGTAATGGTAAAAGTTCATCAATATAAGCCATATATTGGACATCTCGATAATATCTTAATTCAATTGCATTTGAAGGACACAATGAAGCACATGTTCCGCATCCTCGACAGCTTATAATATCAACTACTATATTACCTTTTTCATTTACAGAAATTGCGCTATATGGACATGCTTCAATACATTTATAACACTTTGCACATCGTTCATCGGAAGGAACAGCTCTAATTAGTTCCATTGTGTATTCTCCCTTTCCCATAGGAATTGCTGCTGTTGAAGCAGCGCCTTTAGCTTGACTTACCGCAAGATCAATTGATTTTTGCCCTTGACAAGAGCCAGCTAAGAATATTCCTGGAACCTTTGTATCAATAGGGTCAAGTCGTGCATGATATTCTTTTAAAAATCCATCTGGACTTTTTTCCATATTTAATACTTCTGCAATTTGATTAGTTCCAGCAGAAGGAAGAGATGCTGATGAAAGAATTACAAGATCAAATTCTTTTTCTACAATTGTATCCGTCCCTACGGGTTCAAATTGAACTTTAATATTTTTTGTTTCCGGATCCTCAGTCATTTTCCCAATCATACCTTTAATAAACATGATGTTTGCATTTCTGGCTCGTTTATAGTATTCTTCATAATCCTTACCCGCGCATCTCATATCGATGTAATTAACAACTATTTCTGAATCAGGATGTTCGGATTTAATTAACTTTGAATTCTTAACCGATAGATTACAACAAACAACACTACAGTAGGGATTGGTTCTTTCATCTCTCGAACCGACGCAATTGATAAATAAAATTCTTTTTGGTCGTTCTCTATCACTTGGTCGTTTAAGATGTCCAAATGTAGGTCCATTTGGAGCCAAAATACGTTCAAGTTGAATCTGTGTAATTACATTTTCAAATTGTCCATATCCGTAATCTGGTCCTTGATAGATATCCCAACCTGTTGCTACGATTATAGTGCCAACTTCAAGCTCAACAATTTTATCTTTTTGGCTGAAATCAACAGCTTCTAGATCACAAGCATCTACGCAACCAAAACACTCAATACATGAATTTCGTGAAATATCATATACTGCTGGAACTGCTTGGGCAAATGAAATATCAATAACTTTTCTAGCAGATAAGTTTTCATCAAAATAATTAGGTACATATACAGGACATACTTCTGTACATTGTCCACAACCATTACAAAGGATTTCATCTACATACCTTGGCTTTCGCTTTACACTTACTTTAAAGTTACCAATATATCCATCCACTCCAACAACTTCAGAGTATGAAAGAATTTCGATATTTGGATGCCGGTTAGCTTCTAACATTTTAGGACCCAATATTCAAATGGAACAATCATCTGTTGGAAATGTTCTATCGAGTTGAGACATTCGTCCCCCTATAGTAGTATTTTTTTCCACTAAATATACTTTATATCCTGCATCTCCTAAATCAATTGCTGTGGATAATCCTGCAATACCACCACCTATAATCAATGCTGTTGGGTTCACAGGAACGGTTTTTGTGGGAACATCTTCTAATAATCTTGATCTAGCAATTCCTGCTTTGATTAGTTCAATTGCTTTTTCGGTTGCTTCTTCAGGTTTTTGCATATGTACAAAACTACAATGCTCACGAATATTGACGAATTCTAAATATCTTGGAGGTAACCCAATTTCTTGCAAAATAGCATGAAATACAGGCTGATGTGTTTTAGGTGTACAAGCAGCAACCACGATACGGTCAAATTTATGCTCTTCATGTTGCTCTTTTATGAACGATGATCCTCCTTCTGTACACATTGATAAATATTCATAGGCCCAAACATTATCTAATTTATCAATTTCCTTAACTACCACTGGTATATCGAGAACTCCAGCTATGTTTATACCTCAGCGACACACGAATACTGCGATTTTAAGTTCCTTGGTCTGATTCTCTTCAGACACATTTTCCACCTTGTTAATTGAAACCTCCTTAGGGTTTATAGGTTTATTTGTTAATTTTATTTTTTAATTAGTATTTAATTAAAATTCTAATTTAATCAATTAATAATTCTTATTAAGAATTATTACATACAGATATATTCTCACTCTTTTTAAATGATATAAGAACTTTTAACTCTTTAATGGAATCAATAGTTATTATGATGGAAGATATTTTTTGAGAATCTACAGTAAAAATTGTAGAAAAAAGCTTTACCAATCGAATATTTTAATGATGTGTTAAATTAAATAAATTTTTATAAAAATAGGAAAACAACGTTATCATACCAAGGAAATAAGCAAAATTTTAATCTTTTAATACTGGAATAGTTTTAAAGTTGAACCAAATGTTGATTTAATCCTTACAAATTTATCCAAAAATAAAATTCTATTTACCTATAATCTATAAGGAAATTTAGAAATATCAGCCAAAGGTTTATAAATTTGGTGATATCTGTCTAAATAAACAAAAAACAATGATTAATTGTTTCTAAATTTTTCTCAACATTAACACCATTATTTATACAAAAATGTTTATATTTTTTCTCACAATATAGAATACTAATACAAGAAAAGTTGATTATTGAATGCAAACTCGAATAAAAATTATAGATGGATTATATTGGAATAATCCTATAGTCCATGATCCAAACTTCTGTAAAGAGTTTGTAGTGAATAAAATGTTTCTTGGGCTTATTATTTTAAGTTCAAAAGCATTATGACTTAGATAATCAATATTGCTTGGATTTCTTTCTTTAACATTTCTGTCACTTTCTTACACTTCTTCTATTCTTTTTACTCTTAATTAGGGTAAAAGATTTTATGCTTATTGCCATTAATTTTAACCTTATTCATTAAAACTAAGTTTCTTAGCCTCTCTTATACTCAGACATTTCTACGCAATGAATTTTGATTATTTTAACTTGTATTTTTACAAAATTTATGTGAAACCTTATGTCAGAAACAAATGAATTGATAAAAAGGGAGATAACTTTAAAAGGCACTGGAATTGAAGATAAGGAAAAAGATTTAGATAGATGGAGATCTAATATATGGAAATTTTATTTATTTAGCATCTTCATGGGATTTCATATGATCTCAGGCGTTCTAATTCCTTTCTTCACTCAATGGGGAAATTTAAGTTTTGTTGAGATTATGTTGTTACAGAGTTATTTTACAATAATGATTCTCATCTTTGAAATTCCTTGTGGAGCTATTGCAGATTACATAAGTAGAAAATCTTCATTAATCTTAGGAGCAGTTGCAAATATAAGTGCAGCTATTGTCTATGGAATGATTCCAAATATAGGCTTATTCATTATAGGTGAAACTCTTTGGGCATTCTCCAGCGCTTTGATATCAGGAACTGATCAAGCATTTCTTTATGATTCTTTACGGAAGCTAAATAGAGATTCAGAAATTTCAAAAATTATGGCCCGAAGACGGAGTTTTTTCTTAATAGGAATGACTTTCGCAGCTCCAGTTGGATCATTTATTGGGCAATGCATTTCATTACCATTAACAATGTTAGGAATGACTATTCCTTTCACAGTCGCAACAATAATTTCTTTAACTTTCCATGAACCCAATCATGATTTAGAACCAAGAGATTTTTTTCTATTTTGGACTTATCAAATATATCTGCAAGCGCTCGGTGTCCCATTGATCTTTTATGGATTTGTTGCTTCTTCAATGACAATAATTCAGATCATATTCAATAATTTAGCATCAAGAATTGGTAAAGTTAAACATAAAACGATTTATCTTAGGATTTTTACTTTAGTTCCTGGAATAGCTTATATACTAATGGCCTTAATATATTTCTCTCCTATTAGTATAGCATTAATTCTTTTATTAATAGGATTTGGCTTTTCAAGAAGTATTATATTTATAAAAGGAATAAATGAACAAATCAAAACCCGAAATAGAGCGACAGTATTAAGTACAATCAACATGTTTGGAAGCTTATTGATGGCTATTTTATATCCCGTTATTGGTTCTTTAGTTACAATGAATTTAAGTTTTACTTTCATAATAACGGGGATAATAGTTATCTTATTCGGCGTAATAACTAAACTGAAAAATGAAAATTTTAAGAA
>JARRLT010000076.1:0-7248 GCA_037386725.1 Promethearchaeota archaeon | reverse complement strand
ATTTTTCTTCTGCCATTTTATCTCACACTCTCCTTATTTAAGATAGGTATTGAAGTGATGAAGAACTAACTGCCACGCATCTTTTGCAGAAGGTTGGTCATATACTGAACTCGTTTCATTGAAAAATGCATGCTGAACCCCACTATATATCTTCAGTGCATAAGTTTTTTTATACTTTAGCATGGCTTCGATTAAATCTGGAATTCCTGCATCCACCATTTCATCTTCTCCTGCATAGAGCGCTAGTACGGGTCCTTTTATGTTTGAAACAGAATCTAATGGCTTAGGATTTGCTCCATAAAAAATCACGGAAGCTTCAAACGATAACATGGTGGAGAGTTGAAATGCTAATCCTGCTCCGAAGCAGAATCCCGTAACACCAATTTTATTTTCATTTATATTATCTAATCCTTTCAAAAATTCATAACAACTAATAGCATCCTCGGCAATTTTCTGTTGGAAGGTTTCTCTTTCCAGGAATAACATTTGGACTACCTTCTTTTCAGTTTCTCCCATTTCCGAAATTAATTTTTGTAAAGAAGAAGGGTCACTTCTTTTCTCCCGAGGGATAGAAAACATGGGAACCATTGCTTTTCGGATATTTTCTTCCTTAAGCACATCCCCAGATCTGCTAAAAAGATGAGGAGCTGTTACAACATATCCTTCTTCTGCATATCGTCTAGCAACACCTTTAATTTGATCATTTAAGCCCCAAATTTCGGATACCATTGGCCCGGTGAAAAACTCCAGACTTCCCGGGCTAGAAAATCCCGCCGGATTATTTTGATTGTGGATACTGGTTGAAATCCACCCGGCACTCCTGGCCTTAGGTTGAAAATTCAAGCATGGTCTATTAGAACAACCACCTTTTCCGAAAGTATATGTTATTTTATTTGAATATTTTTATATTACTTAAACAAAATAAATAATATAATCTAAAAATTCCGAAATATTAGGAAAATATGAAAAAATATATTTTAACTCATGATTTAGGAACCACTGGAAATAAAGCCGCGTTATTCGATGATAAATTAAATTTAATTCATAAAACAAAATTTGACTATCCTATATTTTATCCAAAAAAAGGATGGGCGGAACAAGATGCTGAAGATTATTGGAATTCGGTAATTCAATCCACAAAAGTTTTATTGGATGAGAAAAATATTGAGCCTTCGGATATTCAAGGGTTGATATTTGATTGCCAAATGAATTGTACCATTCCTATTGATGAACAAGGAAAACCTTTAATGAGAGCTATCAGTTGGTTGGATACAAGAGCAGCAAATGTTACCAAAAAATTTAGGAAGGGATTAATAAAAGTTTCTGGGTTTGGAATAGGAAATCTTCTAAGGTTTATCAAAATTACGGGGGGAGCTCCTGGAATTAATGGAAAAGATCCTATTTCACACATTTTATGGTTGAAAGAACATAAATCAGAATTATATCAATCGGCTTTTAAGTTTTTAAGTGTGAAGGATTTTATTGTCTTTAGATGTACTGGAAATGCCATTACATCACGAGATTTAGCAAATACTTCTTGGTTAATGAATACTAGTCCAGAAATTCTTAATTGGTCAAAAAAGTTATTAAGTAGATTGGATATTGATATTAACAAACTTCCAGAAATAAAAATGTCCACAGAAATAGCTGGAGGGTTAAAAAAAGATGCGGCTGACATTTTAGGTCTAAATGAAGATATTCCCGTAATTGTCGGTTCCGGAGACATTTCAGCTGCTGCAATCGGATCTGGCGCTATTACTGAAAATCAGATTCATATAAATTTAGGAACTGCGGATTGGATAGCGGCTCATGTTTCGGAGAGAAAGAAGGATCTTATCCATTATATGGGCTCAATATGTAGTGCTAAAGAGATGTATCTATGTTTATCAAAACAAGAAACGGGAGCAGCTTGTTTGGATTGGTTTAAAAATCAGACATTCCAAAAAGAAATTGAAGAATTCGGAAAAGAATCTGATGAGATCTATAGTTTATTAGATTCAGTGGTTAAAAATACTAATGCTGGGGCTAAAAATTTAATTTTTACACCGTGGTTATATGGGGAAAGATCTCCTCTTAATGACTCAAATGTTAGAGGTGGCTTTTACAATTTAAGTCTTGATCATACGAGATCTGAAATGCTTAGGTCAATCTATGAGGGTGTCGCATTAAATCTTAAATGGGGAATGCAATATCTTGAAAAACTTGCAGGGAAATCTGAAAATGTAAATCTTATTGGAGGTGGAGCAAACTCAGATGTATGGTGTCAGATTTTAGCAGATATATTAAATAGAAATATCAATAAAGTTGAAGAACCACATTTGGGAAGTGCTAAAGGTTCCGCAATAATTGCTATGGTGGGTTTAGGAATACTTAAGGACTTTCATGAGGCAATTCCACTCATTAAAGTAGAAAAAATATTTCAACCAAATAAAGATAATCGAAAAATCTATGATCTTCTCTATAATGAATATGTCAAAATCTATAAAAGAAATAAAAAGATGTTTGATATTTTAAATTCTTAAAAGAGAATTAAATTATTACTTAAGGAAAACTGAGATATAAAATAACTTAATCATTAATAAATAATAATTGAATTTGATTAATATCCTTTAATTTTAAAACAATAATCACTTTATTTACTCTTTAATTTTAGTTATCAACTGAATTCTGCTAATTTAGTAACATTACTTAATATAAAAAAGAGAAGATGATGATTTTTCTTTTCATTAATTGTTGATTCATGCCATGCAAAGATTAAAAAAGAAATATTCAAACAATAAAGAAGGAAATCAGACAAAAAAGCTTTCGATTCTAAACAAGGGACTGACGCTATGGATATTTTTAGCAATGGCTGGAGGTATAATTCTTGCATTTGTATTCCCAGGGTTTGAACAATTCCTTTCAAGATTTCAAGTTAGTTATACAAACATCCCGATCGCAATTGGGCTAATTTTAATGATGTATCCCCCGCTTGCCAAGGTACACTATGAGGAATTAGGGGATTTATTTAAAGACAAAAAAGTTCTTGGTTTGGCATTGGTTCAAAATTGGCTGATCGGGCCGTTTCTAATGTTTATTCTTGCCATTATTTTTTTGGCAAATTACCCTGAATATATGGTAGGAATAATTTTAATCGGACTTGCTCGATGCATTGCTATGGTGATTGTTTGGAATGATTTAGCAGGGGGAAATCGTGAGTATGCCGCTGGTTTGGTGGCTTTTAATAGTATTTTTCAAGTAATATTCTATAGTGTCCTTGCGTGGTTTTATATCACATTATTACCACAGTTATTTGGACTTCAATCCAATATTATTAATATAGGAATAGGATCCATCACAGAAAGTGTATTTATTTATTTAGGAATTCCATTCATTTTAGGGTTTCTCACCCGAACAATCCTAATCAAAAAGAAAGGAGCAGATTGGTATTCTAAAAAATTCCTCCCGAAAGTTAGCCCCGTAACGCTAATTGCCCTCTTATTTACGATCGTGGTCATGTTCGGACTAAAAGGAGGGTTAATTCTGTCAATTCCGCTAGATGTGGTTAAAATTGCTATTCCTCTGCTGATTTATTTCGTTCTAATGTTTCTAATCACTTTTGCTTTAAGTAAAAAGATGGGTGCGGATTATCAAAAATCTACTAGCCTTTCGTTTACATCAGCAAGTAACAATTTCGAACTTTCACTTGCTATAGCTATATCTATCTTTGGGATAGGATCTGGAGTAGCATTTGCTGCGATTATCGGTCCCTTAATAGAAGTCCCTGTAATGATTTCTCTGGTTAATGTTGCAAAATATTTTAAGAGAAAATTTTATAGTTCTCCCAATCCTTCTAACTAAACCTCATTTTTTAGTTTCTTTTAACTAATCGAATTTCAATTAAATCAAACTCGGAGGGTCAAAATAGTAACTCTTGTCTCTTAGGAAATAAAAGGATAACTCTTAGTCATAGATAAAACTTCCCAAAATTCCAGGAGAAATAACCGAATAGAGAAGTTAGGCAATAATGACATGGTTATTTCTTGGTTTTTTATTCTTTGTATGAACATTTGCTAAATTAGATCCTCGAACTCATTCCATTCATCAATGATACCATCAAAAGTTTCTAAATTATCCCAAAAGTCAAAAGGCTTTAATCTTTTTCATATATTAAATTACTTTTGATGAGTTGTATAATGAGACTTGAGAAAAAATTAATTAAATCATATTTAGTTTGCCTTTTTAGTTATATGTCCTCAATGATTATCATTTTTCTTTTTTGGATGATTGGTTCACAACTTCCAATCATTATATTTGTATTTTTAGCTGATATAATCGGAACTTTTGTAATTTTTATCTTTAGCACTATTTTTAAGAATGCAAGTTTGTACGATCCCTATTGGAGTGTAATTCCAATGATAATTACCATTTTCTATGCGTTCAATTCTGATAATATATCGTTAATAAGTATCATTGTAACAATCTTAATTTTAATTTGGTCTATCAGGTTAACTTTTAATTGGGTTCAACAATGGAAGGGCCTTTCCCATGAAGATTGGAGATATAAAGATCTTAGAACCGAGAATGGAAATAAGTTTTGGATTGTAAACTTGGTTGGCATTCAATTGATGCCAACAATATTAGTGTATTTAGGGAGTCTCTCGATATATACCGTATTTTATATGAGTAATCAAAATTTAACTATTTTAGATGTAATAGCTTTCATTATCACCTTATCGGCTATTCTTATTGAAACTTTAGCTGATCAACAACTAAGATCTTTCATAAAACATCGAAATTCTCAAGAGAAAATTATAAAATCAGGGTTGTGGAAGTATTCAAGGCATCCTAATTATTTCGGAGAAATTTTATTTTGGTGGGGGTTGTATGTTTTCAGTTTATCAACATCATTTCAGTTTTGGTGGTTCATTATAGGACCATTATCAATTACATTATTGTTTTTATTAGTTAGCATTCCCTTAATGGAGAAAAAGAATATGAGAACTAAACCTTCTTATAAGGAGTATAAAGAAGAAGTATCCAAACTCATACCATGGTTTAAGAAAAAAGGAGGATGAAACTATTTCTTTTTCTTCTTGAATTCTGAATAATATTTTGATTTTTTCAATAAATAACATCTTACAATTGGTTTCACCAATGGTACAAAATACCTTTTTATCCCAATCCATCTTCGAATATCATCATAAAAATCCTGAAGGGTGTGTTCTTGAAATTTAAGCAAATCTTGCACTTCTGTTGTGTCATAAAATCCACAGTGAAATCTTCCCTTAGCAAAGGCTTCTTCGGGTAAAAATTCTCTCCCAAATCCCATGATTTCTACTATATCGTTAAAATGATCCCTAAATATTATTTGGCATTTCGGACCTCCTCCTAAATTAAAAGTCCTATTCCAAACTTTCTTAAGTGGAATTGAATTCACTATTGCTTTTGCAATATCTCTTGTATCAATAATTTCTACTCGTGTGTCTAGTGGCATATCAAACATTAGCGACTGAAATCTTAGCATTTCTGTTGAGGTGCAGTAAGATAATCGAAATATGAGATAATCCAAACCAGAATCCTTAATTAAATTTTCAGCTTCTAATTTTGATTTTGCATAAAGATCATGATCTGAGTTCACGACCGGATCAGTAATTTCAATATTGGGATTCTTCAATCGATCTCCATACACCGAGATCGACGAGGTATAAATTATACGAGCATTTTTCTGCTTTTTCATGGCTTTTAGTATGTTTTGTGTCCCTATCACATTAACTAAATGCACTTTTTCTTCATCATAATTTTTATTTGAAGGTTGAAGAGCAGCTACGTGAATGATTATCTCTTGATTTTCCACGGCTTTGAAAACTTCTTCGGGATTTTCTAAACTCCCCCACACTACTTCAATTCTGTTATTTCCGAAAGATCGAATAAGTTTCCTATTCTTTTTTGAGTTTCGTAAAAATACACGTATAGAAAATGATCCTCTTAAAAGTAATTCTTCAAGGATTTTTTTACCAACCATCCCAGATGCTCCTGTCAGCATCACATTAAGTTTTGACATGTTAAATAAAAAATGTAATTATCCCTTAAAATTAGAAATATTCATTGAGTTAAAACTTTTAACTTTAATAGGAATTTATCACATTTTCCTTTTAGTATTATATGGAGACTTAGACATGAATGTAAAGTTTAAATATTTGATTATAATTTTTTTACTCGTTCTATTTCAATAAAATATAAAATTAAATCGAAGTGATGAACTAATAAAATAATACTATTTCTTACAAAAATAATTTTAAAAAATCTCTATTTAGATATTAGTTCTGTGTTACAAATCGATACGCCTTACGCCAGGCACGTTGTAAAGTTCTTTAAGTGTTTTTTAGCTATGATTTGAATAAAATACAATTGAATAAAATAATGATTTCTAATTCACAAATTCAATTTCCCTCCATATACAGGGAACATGCTGGCACTTCCATAATCTTTGATTTGATCCACATTTTTTAAGAATTCCATATCAGCTTCAGAAATTACAAAATCCACATCTGCATTGTTTTTCATATGCGCCGGGTTTGCAGTTTTAGGTAATGGAAGAAGGCCAAGCTGTAAGTCGTAACGAATAGACATCTGTGGCACTGAAACCCCATATTTCTCAGCAATTTTTATAACTTCTTGATTTTTCATTAATTCTCCATGTGCAATCGGTGAATGAGCCTCTACGAGAATGCCCTTTTCTTGAGTATATTGAATGAGCTCTTTAGGTGTGTTGCTTATATGCGCCAAAATCTGATTTACCATTGGTTTTACAGAGCAGAATTCAAGGATGTTATCGATGTCTACTTTTTCAAAGTTCGAAAGACCGATGGCATGAAGTTTTCCGGCATTATATGCCTCTTCAAGAGCTCTCCATGCTTCTCGGTTTCCTTCAAAGTAAGGATCTTCTTCATGGAATTCAGCCCATGGTTGCGGACTGTGAATAATCATCATATCAATATAAGCAAGCCCCAATTTTTTAAGTGATTTATCAATTGATACAAGAGCTTCTTTATATGACTTTACTTCTGCAGCAAGTTTTGTGGTCACAAACATATCTTCTCTTTTCACACCACACGCTCTAATTCCATCTCCAACTCCTCTTTCATTATTATATGCTTGAGCTGTGTCAATATGCCGATAACCAATCTTTGCAGCATCCTTTACAGCTTGTGCGACATTTTTATTACTTATAAACCAAGTTCCAAGCCCTAGTTTTGGGATCTCAAC
>JARRLT010000075.1:0-17651 GCA_037386725.1 Promethearchaeota archaeon | reverse complement strand
AAAACACAAAAATCCAAATTAGTAACGAAGGAAGTATTGTTACAAAATTATACTGCCCAAATCGGAAGTAAACAAATATAATTGCAACTACACTTATCATACTAAATACTATACCGCAAATTCCATCGATCAGGTCCGAAGGTTGAACCATTTATATCAAGTTAGAGTATTATATCCTTTAATAATTTTTAAAAACTTATAAGTTATGTTTATAATTTTATTTCACTATATTTATAAAATCACTAAAAGCTTAATTATTTAAGGATATATCAGTAGGAAAACTAGAAAATGATTTTCAGTATATAGAAATCCGATCATAGAAATTATTGATTTAGAAAAAGCTATTATCAACTTTAAGCAGAAAAAATAAATTACTTCTATTATTTCCTAAATTAAAAATTAGACTTATTGAGAATAATTTAAAAAGTTAAATGGTGAATTGTAAAAAAGGTGTATTGCTTGTCTGAAAATTTGAATCAGACCAAAGAAGAAGTTAGAATCGGAGTTTATGTTTGTCGTTGAGGTGTAAATATCAGTGCTCATGTTGATTGTGATGCTGTTCGAGATTTTGTGGAACCATTGCCCAATGTAGTAATTGCCCGTGTTAATGATTTTACTTGTTCAGATCCAGGTCAACAGATTATTAAAAATGATATATTAGAACTTGATTTAAATCGAATAGTAGTAGCGGCGTGTACACCAAAAATTCATGAACCTACATATCGAGCTGTTTTAATGGAAGCGGGTTTGAGCCCCTATTATTTTCAAATGGTTAATCTAAGAGAACAATGCTCTTTTGTTCATCAAAAGGATAAAATAAAAGCCACTGAAAAAGCTAAAAGGTTAATACTGAGTGGGATCAATAGGGCACGAGAATTAGAAAATATCCCTCGTAAAGAAATTCCTATAACTAAATCTGCCTTGGTGGTAGGTGCAGGAATAGCAGGGATGAATGCAGCATTGGATTTAGCTAATCAAGGGATTGAAGTTTATCTTGTTGAGAAAGAACCTACAATTGGAGGAAAAATGGCCCAATTAGATAGGATCTTTCCTACTGATGATTGTGGGATATGAGTCCTTGCTCCCATTATGGTAAATGCTTCAAAGCATCCTAATATAACACTTTTTACTTACAGTGAGATTGTTGAATTTGGTGGAATTACTGGAAGTTATAAAGTAAAAACAAGGAAAAATCCAAGATATGTTGATGAATCTTCATGCACAGGATGTGGCTTATGTACAACCAAGTGTCCTATTAGTATTCCAGATGAGTTCAATCGCGGAATTGGAGAACGAGGTGCTATCTATATACCTTTTCCTCAAGCTGTTCCAAAATTGGCTGTGATAGATAAAGAAGTGTGTATTAATTGTAAGAATTGCCAACGAAGTTGTCCTGCTGAAGCAATTGATTTCGAACAAGAACCAGAATATCTTGATTTAGATGTTGGAGCAGTTATTGTTGCCACTGGTTGGGATGAATACCAGATTATAAATAGTGGGGAATATAATTACGGAAAGTATCCAGATGTTATTACACAAATAGAATTGGAGAGGATGCTTAGTCCAATAGGTCCTACAGGAGGTCATGTCTATAGAATTTCTGATGGGGTTATACCTGAAAGAGTAGCAATGATACAGTGTGTAGGATCGAGAACCTTAAGAGGAAATCAATATTGTTCTGGTGTATGTTGCAATGTATCATTAAAAAACGCTCAACTCTTAAGACAAGAATATCCTAATATGGAAATTGTGATATTCTATATAGATATAAGATCACCAGATAAGGGCAATGAGGAATATTATCGAAAAATAAGAGAATCAGGAGTCACTTTTATAAAAGGAAAACCAGGAGATATTAAACTTAAGGAAGATGGAAAAATGAAATTACATTTTGATAATGCTCTTCTGGACGAAGTATCTTCTATGGATTTTGATTTAGTTGTTTTATCTACTGGAATGATACCTTCTAAGGGGACAGAAGAATTAATTGAAATAATGGGGCTTTCAAAAGGGCCAAATGGTTTTCTATCTGAGATTCATGGCTGTTTAAAACCACAAGAGACAAAAAATATGGGAATTTATATTTGTGGTTGTGCTGCTGGTCCAAAAAATATCCCATATTCTGTTTCAACTGCATTAGGTGCTGCAAGTAAAGTTTCTACGCTCTTATCAAATGATACTATAAGTAAGGAATTAATTATCGCTGAAGTTGATAGAGATTTATGTATGGGATGTCATAGATGTGAAAAATTATGTGAATATGAAGCCATTCGTGTAAATGAAGATAATATTGCCGAAGTTAATGAATTAAAATGCAAAGGATGTGGAGTATGCGTTACATCTTGCCCAGCAAGAGCTATAGATTTAAAATATTATAGAGAAGACCAATTCAAGGAAGAAATTAAAGGAATAACCTCAATTAATGTTGAAATTGCTGAAGAATCCCAAAAAATTATGGAAAATTAAACAAAAAGGTAGAATTATATGTCAAAACAAGATGGAATCAGAAGGATAATAGCATTTGGATGTGAAAAGTGAGGCTACTCCGTAGCTGATTTAACAGGAACAACACGAAAATCTTATACTACAGATTTTCATTTAATCCGAGTGAGATGCACGGGAAGAGTTGGGATTGAATTGATAATGGAATGCTTTTTAAATGGAGCAGATGGAGTAGCTATTATCTCTTGAAAAGAAGGGGAATGCGAATTTGGTAAAGGAAATATGAATACATTTGAGCATATCATATTTTTAAAAAGTTTATTTGATGAAATCGGAATCTCAAGTGAAAGAATTCAACAATACTTTTGTTCTGCTGCGGAAGTTGAAAAATTCATAGATTCTGTTAAAGATATTGAAAGAAAAGTAAGAAATTTACCTCCTCTACCCAAACAAAAATTAAAAACCGAAATAGAATGAGTATTCAATATAAATAATAGGTTGAATATAACTAACCCTTGCGTGGGTTTTCGGATTATCTTATAAAAAAATTATTTAAATTTAGGAAAAAATGAGTTTAGAAGGAAATATTACTTGGAATTTTTTAAGGGATCTTGCAGATGCTCTTAAATCTTATAAAATAAGAGCATTAATTGATGCAAAGAATGAAATTCTCAATTCAGGAATATATAATGAAAGTCAATATAATAAGATCTTATTTTCATTAATTAAAGAAGAAAAGCAGAAGTTCATGCTTTTTAATTTTCTAATTAATACTAAAAATGTAAATTTGAAAGTACTAAGAGAATATTCAAAAGATAACTCTCTTTCATTAAGAAAAATTTTTACGTATCTGGAATTACTAAATGTTGAAAAATTAATTTCATTTGATAAGAAGTATAAAGAAAATAAAACTTCAAATGATGATGATCAACCAGAAAAAATTCTTGATGGAATTAATATAAAGGTGAAATTTGAAAACTTTGATCACCATAAAACGATATATGAACCAGTTAAAGTAATATTTAATGAGCAAATTTGCTCTGGATGCGGGTTATGCTCGGGAATATGTCCTGTAGACTGTATAAATATTGAAAATGGTTTTGGAAAAATTAATAGTGATATATGTATTAGATGTGGTTTATGCTATTTCGTTTGTCCTCGCTCTTTCTTACCAGTTGATTTATTAAATCTCCATCAAAGTGATTCTGAGGTCTATCAAAGCATGGATAAAATTGGTTCATACATAGCAATATATGGAGCTCGTACAAAAGTTGAAGAAATTAAAAAAAGATGCCAAGATGGAGGAATTACAAGCACTTGTCTCTATTACTTATTTAAGAATTCTAAAATTGATTATGCTTTAGGGGCCAAAATAGGAGAGAAACTATGGTGCCCTGAACCGTCTCGGATTAGGGGAAAGAATTTAGCCGTGGTCGGAGTTCCATGTCAAATGCAGGCGTTACTAAAGTCAAAAATTTATGATATTGGAATTCCTTCCATCAACACAATTCTTTACAGAATCGGTATATTTTGCATGGAATCTTTTCCTTATGAGGAAGGTTTTAAAAAAATATGCGAAAAATTGAACGTCCAAGTTACTGATGTGAAAAAAACAGATATTAATAAAGGCAAGTTCTTCGTCTACACTAAAAATGGAGATGAATTAAACATTCCGATTAAAGATATCAGTAATTTGGCAAGAATTGATTGTGAATTTTGTTTTGATTTAACTTCTGAATCTGCAGATGTTTCAATAGGATCTATTGGTGTTCCATCTGGTTGGAATTGTGTAATTCTACGAACAGAAAAAGGAAAAGAACTTTATAAAACATTGATAGAGGAAGATCTTATTGAATCAAAACCTATAGAATCTGTTAAACCTGGTTTGCCTTTACTAAAGAAAGTGGCTAGATCCAAACGATCGAAATGCAACAAACATATTGAATCTAGAAAGGAAGAAAATAAACGTATTCCTTTGTATTAAATTTGTATTTCTTTACTTTCTCGCCTTAAATGATAAAATTAATATTAAATTCTATATTTTTACTTAACATAATATTATAGAATTAAATTTTGAATTGAATTAAAATGTCACAACCACTTCGACCTAAAGGATTTAAAGAACAGGTTTTTTTCCGGAAATTAAGGACAAGAGTAGATGGAAACGCAAGATTGGAGTATGGTTTAACACAAATTACTGGAATAGGACCAAGATTTGCCCAAGCCGTCACAAGGGCAGCTAACCTCGGTTCTGATGTAAGAATGGGTGAATTATCTGAGCGTGATTTAAATAACCTAGAAGAAATCATAATAAATCCTGTTAAAAATGGAATTCCAAAGTATATGGTTAACCGACAAAAAGACATTAGAACTGGAGATGATATACATATACTAGGAAATCAGTTAGAGATCACAGTTAAAAGAGATATAGATAGAATGAAACGTATTAGAAGTTACAAAGGCATTAGACATAGGTTAGGGTTAAAAGTTAGAGGTCAAAGAACAAAAAGTACAGGACGACATGGTTTAGTTATTGGAGTTTCTCGAAAAAAGATTCGACAAAAACAAGAAAAAAAGAAAAAAGAGTCTAAAGAAAAATAATAAAGTGATATAAAATGGGAGATCCAAGAAAATCAAAGAAAAAATATAAAAAACCAAGACATCCTTACCAAAAAGATAGAATTCTTGAAGAACTTGAATTTGTAGGTAAGTATGGTTTAAGAAATAAACGAGAATTTTGGAAAACGCGCTCAATTTTAGGAAATTGGAGACAAATAGCGAGAAATTCAAGAACTCTTCCAAGTGAAAGAGCTGCTGAAGTCCAACAAACATTAATAAATAAATTAAATCGTTTAGGCGTTTTAGGTTCTGAATCCACCTTTGAAGATGTGCTAGCTTTAACTGTAGAAGATGTTTTAAGAAGAAGATTGCAAACATTGGTTTTTGAGAAAGGATTAGCTAAGACTGTTTATCATGCTAGACAATTAATAGTTCATAAGCATGTACAAGTTGGCGACAAGGTAATAAATTCTCCTTCCTACATGGTAAAACGTAAAGAAGAAGACTTAATCAGTTTTAGACCAAATAGTCCATTCGCCACAGCTTAAAGTTTAATTTTTATCTATTTCTTTAAATGATTTAACGATTTTTAATTTTTTAATGTATATAATTCAATTATTTCTTTTTATAAACAGCTTAATTACATTCCGCGAACGAGAACTCCAAGTAACATTAGAAACCAAGCAATAAATACAAGTCCTATTGAAATCATAGAATAGATTGTTAATTTAGAATATCCAGAAATTGGAATATCTGGAAACATCGAAATATCTCCCAAGAGGAGATAAATAAATAATCCTATCCCTAAAAGCAAGATTATAAATGATATAATAACCGTTACCTTTTTAGGGGGAGACCAACTGATTTTAACCACCTTCATTTAAATTAATAAGAATAATTTTGTTAATATCATATATAAATATTTCTTTAAAAGCCACAAATCTAAGGTTTTCCAAAAATCTAGGCTCTTTTTGATGATATTTAGGTTGAAAAGTTTAAGAAGATATATCTTAATTTTCAACAAAATTTGAGGTAGTCTTTAACGAATCTAGTTATTCATGTAAATTATTTATTATTTCTATTATTTTTTCAGGATTTCTAGTAGAGAATAAGAACGTTCTATGATTTTTATATTCTATTTTTAATGCACTTTTAAAATCAGTTAAATATGCCCAAGACCCATCTGTTCCTAATCTAATCCCGAATCCTCCAAAAGTTAGAAATTTAGGAGGTAAAGCTTCAATATCTTGAATTAATTTTAACGGAATAAATTTTTGGTTTAAGATCCCAAATTTAACTTTGATTTCATATTTGGTGATGGTGATCACCAGCTTTCTATAATTAAAGTATAAAATTAGTATTGATGTATCTATAATAAAGAAAATAATTACTAAAAGGAAATGGATTGACAAATTAATTATAGAAAATATTAAAATTTTATTATTCCTCTATTAAATTTGAATCAAAAAGAGGAAAAAAATATCGTTTAAATTACTCTCACCATTAAGAAAATATTAGATTTCAAAAGATATGACCGTAAAGTTAAAATTTAATTTTACATACTACAATATAATTTGATTTAATATTTCATCAAAATAATTATAATATTTATTAAATAGTTTGATAAAAAAATGAGCAAAGATAGAAGCCAAAAATGGGCTATCGTACATATTTTAAGTTCCTATAATAATACAATTGTTACAGCAACAGATTTATCTGGAGCAGAAACGTTTGCCAAATGTAGTGGTGGTATGGTTGTTAAAGCTGATAGAGATGAATCAAACCCTTATGCTGCTATGCAATGTGGCTTCAGAGTAGCATCTACAATAAAAGATATAGGAATTACTGGAGTACATATTAAAGTAAGAGCTCCTGGTGGAAATAAATCACAAACTCCTGGTCCAGGCGCTCAAGCATGTATTCGAGCATTAGCAAGATCGGGTTTACAGATAGGACGTATAGAGGAAGTTACCCCAAAGGCTCATGATCATTCAAGACGCAAGGGCGGACATAGAGGTCGCAGAGTATAGAGTTCTTGGAGTCCGTATTTTTTCTCTCTTAATTTTACCATTAATCGAAAAAAGTTTTTTTGATCAATGGATCTATTATAATTAAACTTAATATCTGAATCACATAGAAATAAATTAATGAAAGTTTTTTTATATATTGAGAGTTGTTTGAGATTAATCCTAAAAAAATTTAATCTATAAAGTCATGAGCGAGCAAGAGAAAACTATACCCGAAATTGATGAAATTGAAGATATCTATCTTTTGTTAACAAATGAAGAACCTACACCTGATGATGAAATCGAAGCTCGTGAAAAATTAATTGATAAATTCTCAGCCTTAATTTCAGAAGATTCTTTAGAAGAACATAGAGACAAATTAAGATCAATTCAAGAATCGCTAATAGAATGGGATACATTAGATCTATGGTTTGTTGAAACGGAACTTCCAAAGATGATTAAGGAATGTTTGAATGCTCTAAAACCTAATAATAAAATTGAAACTGAAAGAAAATCAAAAACTATTGAGAAAAACGAAATTCTTCAAGGAATAGAAAAGAAATTAGGGGAAAAAATAAGAGAAAAAACACCTAAAAAGTCCTCTGTTATAAAGCAAGATGATATTGAGGAAATCTTTTCAAAAATTTCAAATCAATTCAAAGGAGAGATTGATGATCTAAAAACCCGAATTGAAACTCTACAAGAGGAACTAAATACCAAAGAAATGAAATTAGGAAACTCTAAAACTATCAGAAAGATAAAACCCTTAAAACAACCAAAACTTAAACCTCCAGAAATTCATATTCCATCAATAAAAAAAGCTCAAGAAAAAACTCCGAAATCTAAAAAAATGAATTCTGAAGAAATTTTAAAATTAAAACAAGATGAAAGTAAAGCTCTCGCTCATAAAAATAAATCTGAAATATCTCCACCAAGTACAGAGATAGAAAAAAGTACACTTGGAGATGAAAAGGAGATGAAGAAAGAGCAAGAATCTACAACTTTAGAGATATCTAAAACAATCCCTCCTAAAGATAAAAAAGTTTCTGAGAAAGAATCAGAACTTGTTAAATCTACCGAATTAGAAACAAAAGAGGTTTTTCCAAAAGAAAATTTTACAATTAAAAGCGAACCTAAAATTGATAAAAAGAAACCAGAAAAGAAAATAGAAAAACCTAAATTAGATATAAAGGTTGAAATCCCTAAAATGCCTTCTAAAAAACAACTGGAGGATGAAGAAGGTGCAATAACACCATTACCTCTCAATGTTATCGAAGAAAGAAAAAAAGTACCAAAACCTCCAGAATCTATTCTAAGATTTAATGAGAATAAAGAAATTACACCTCCACCAGAAAAACCAAAAATAACAACCATAGCAACTGAGTCTCCCTCTAAATCAGAAATGGAAGAGAAATCCAAAAGCCATAAACTTTTTATCTCTAAACCGAAAGTCTCTCAAGTAAAAGTAGAAGAAACGGAATCAAAAACAAAAAAACCTGAAGCTGCTGATTTATTTAGCGTATTTTCCTCTCAGAAAGAAAAAAACCTTCAAAAAAATAAAAAAATTAATGAGTTTATTCCTTTTCGAAGTGAAAGATTCGCTCCTTCGAGTTCTGGGAGATTAAATTTTTCAGAGGATATATCTCCATCATCTAAAGATTTTGTATCTGAAAATACAACTTCATCTTTTAAAAATGGTACTTCAAGTGAAGCCTTAACAAGTGTAGAAGATCTTCCAAGAAATAAAGATACTCTTTATCAAGAGTTAATCGCCCTTGAAGGTCGGAGATACTCTTTAGAAAAAAGATTTAAGACTCTAGAAAAAAGTTATCAAAAAGGCTCAATTAACGATATGGATTTTAAGAATAGAGGGGAAGAACTTAAAGGAAATCTTGATCAAATAACTGATAGGATAACTAAAATAAGAAGATTGATAGCAAGTCTATAAATCTTTAATTACTTTCTCTTTTCCAAGCACTATTTTACATAAAACTATAGTTACCGTGCTATCTATTCCCCCACTTAGTCTACTATTCCTTTTTGAGTACCAATGTTTTTAACATAATTGAAAATCCAAATCGTAATTTTTTCTATTAATTTTTCATAATCTAATTCTTTCATAAGCTCAATAAACTTAGAAATACTTAAATCTGTTTTATAGAATATTATTTAATTAGATTATGTATTTTGAAAATTTTTTAAACATCATACCTTATATTATACTTGATAATTAATTTTTAAAAAATCAAGGAAGAGCATTATGAGTGAAGAATTTAAAAATATTGTAGATTCATCCTTTGAAAAGAATATTCACCCAATATGGGTTTATACAGAGGATTATATTTATGGATTGGTTCCTGCCGATGAAGAAGGATCTAGATGGACAGAAATCTCATATACATTTAATGTGGAAGATCCTTTACGAACCGTAGAGAGAAATGCTGATCTTTCTTATCAATTTCTTTTTGAGGAATTAGAGAAAGGTGTCTCTTTTTATGTAAAAGATTTTAATGTAATTGAATTAAAAAATTTTGCTAATAAAATTACAGACAAACCTGGATCAGAAAAAATTAAAGAATTAATAACTGAGTTAATCAAAAATTCCTCTAAATATGCCAATAATTTGCCGATCATTAGAAATAAGGATAATGCGCATATTTTAAAGGAAAAAGTTTAAGATTTTATTTTATAAATACAATCCTTTTCTTTGAGGGTGTTTCTTTGTAAACTCCTCATCAATTCTTTTTGCCAATGAGTATTCTAAATTACTTCGATTTTCTTTAATCACTTTCTTTAGGTGTTCTCCCTTTTTCTGAGAAAAATTTTCTATACCCGCAGCTGTTATACTTTTATCTTTATTAATGGGTACAACCATTCCAAAAAGTCGAAGCATATCATCTCTAGACATCTTTTTACCAAATACTTCTTCGTCAATATCTCTATCAATATTTCGAATGACTGATCCCATTGAAAGAGAAGAGAAAGGACTCAATTGCTTTGATTTTAACCAAAATGAATTTGGTTTTTTTGTTATAAAGGTATCATTATTTCCATGGTTATCTCTTGATCCTATTACTTTCCAATCTTTTGGATCTTTATCATATTCTTTTTTAATTTTTTTGAAAATATTTTGAACGGGTTCTACTCCATGATAATCTTCTTTTTTATCTTCCTTTTTCATACTCATCTATTAATATAATATTAAAAAAATTATAAAAATTTAGAGAATATCATAAAAATAGAAAATAGCTTTTAGTTTATAAAATAGTTGAATATTATTTATTTGATAAAGACCAAATTTACTTATCCAATACAAGTAAAGTATTTCCAAAATAAGAATCAATGAATATTAATGAATAATAATGAAATCTTTAAAGAAATAACAAAATCATACAATGAAGTCTTTTTAAGCAATAATTTTGAAAGATTTAATCAATTAAAGGAAAATTTAAATAAATTAATAGATAGGTTTATTGATTCTTATCCAAAAAGAAAGAAAGAAGGGGTTTATTACACAGAGAATAAAATAGCAGAATTCATGGCAAAAGAGGCTATTATTTTCCTAATTAACAAAAAATTAATGAAATGTTACCGAAATTTTAAACATATTAATTGTATCAAGGATATTTATGATTTGCCATTTCTTATTAAGAAAAAAGTAAAAGATCTCCTTTTAAATGCAAAAATCTGTGATCCTGCGATGGGAGCAGGGATTTTTTTAGTAAGTTTGTATAAACTTATTGTAGATATTCTCCTAAATTTAAAAAATGAGAGTTTCAATAATTCCGATTATTATATAGACGTAATAAGCAACATTTATGGTTATGATATCAATAAATATGCTATACAGTTAGCCAGATTAAATTTATTAGTACATTTTTTAGGTTGTAGTAATTCCATTAATTTAAATCTGCGAAAAGTTCTCTCACTTTATAAAATTAATTTGCAACTCAAAAATGTACTTATCGCAGGAGAAAAGGAGACTCAAAAAATAAATGAAGATAACCAATTTGATATAATCATTAGTAATCCTCCTTATGGGAATATACTTGATGATAAAAGCAAAGAGATTTTAAAAGCAAATAACACATTCTATAATGATATTTATTGTACTTTTCTTATTAAGTCATTAGATTGGACAAAGAGTGGAGTTCATCTTTATTTGATTCCAAAAAGTTTTCTTTTGAGACAGAATTACGTTGGTTTTAGAAAAAGATTTTTAGAAAGATGCAATTTATTGAAAATTTTTGACCTTGGATCAAACATTTTTAAAAGTGCAACAAATGAGGTACAAATTTTAATTTTTGAAAATAAATCCACTAATTTAGAAAGAGATCTCCAAATATATGATTACCCAGAAAAATTTGTAAGTTCATATCCAAATCAAGTTTTTGATAATCTATATAGATGCTCAAATAAAAATTGTCCCTTACTCAATAAAGCTAAAAATTTCTATGCTTATTCAATTAAAAAGAGTTGTCAATTTTGTAATGGAAAAACAGAACCATTAAATAGAATAAGAATTAAAACCACAGATAAAATCTTTTCAATCCTTCAAAAAATAGAGAAAAAGTCCGATTTAAACTACTTAAATGTAAATAAATTCCCTAAATTAATAAGAGGAGAAGAAGCAAAGGGTTTAAAAGCAGTAAAATTAAATCTTCAGGATAATCTCCGAAATTCTTGTTATTTCATAAATGCAAAGAAAGATTTATCATATTATTATTTTCAAAAGCGAAAATCATTCCAAATTGAAAAGGTTTCTCCAAAGGTTTTAAAAGGAAATGACTATGAATTCTATTTAGATCCAAAACTCCTAATTAAACATAATAATATTGTACCTGAAACAGTTTTTACTCCAGATAATGTCTGTTTTACTTCATCGATATATTCTCTTATATATCGAGATGAAGATGAATTAAAATACCTTTGTGGGTGTTTAAATTCATTACCTATTCAATTTTATTGTTATTTTGGGATCAATAATCAAAAAGATACAACTATTAATTTAAATCAATATATGATTCGTCATTTACCAATTCCTAATATCAGTACGGAGAAAAAATTAATGATAGCCTCTTTAGTTGATGATATTATTTCAAATTTGAAGGGTACTAAAAATATAATTAATCAAAAAATAGTTCTAAAATTGAAAGAAATCGATTCGTACTTTATAAAATATTATGCTTTTTCAGAACAAGATAAAAAAGTAATGATTAAGGAAATTAAAAGTCGAATTGATTATTTTAATAAGTTATATAGTTAACATGAATATAATTTCAAGTTTAGATTTTAGATCCATAATTATCACCTAATTGTAAACTTAAAATCACATATATTGTCTCCTAAACCTTGATACTTTTCCCTCTTTAGTTGAATTTTTGAGTTAAATTCCTTAACAATCTCTTTGTAAAACGGTATACACATATTTTTACAAATTAAAGGAGCTTTTTCCGTTCTATCTGGATTTCTACTCATTATCTGTTGATAAGGGCATTCAAGAATTTCAACTTTAACCTCTCCCTCGTTATTGTCTTGAATTTTATATTTCCAACCCTCAACAGACCATCTAAACGTTAAAATTTCAATTAAATCTTCTAAATTGTTATTTTTAATTATTAGATAGCGTTTTATTCTTCGAAAGATAATTTTTAATAGTCTGATCCATACCTTTAAATCAATTTGAAGGGCCTTTTCCCATCCAATTTCATTCTCTGTTTCAATCATCCAGAGACCATCTAAAGTAAAAAAATTTTTTTCAAAATAGAATAATTTATCTTCGTCTGTGACTTCTATCATATCATTCCCATCAATTCTATAATTTCTAGTTTTTAGAAAACATCCATTTAATTAATAAATTCAGATTATATAACTAATCTTTTGTATAAGAAAATTTAATCAATGTTTTTTTGGTAAATCCAAATTTAATAAACCCTTTCTTGAATTTTCATAATCATAGGGGATATTAGGAAAATCACTTCCAAATAAAATTCTATCACTATATCTTATTAATTCTTCTTTATTTGGAAGTTTAGGTTTTCTTTCTGGAAAGATGTTATTCGGGATATATATCATTGCAGTATCTAAATAAAGATTCTCATAATGATCTAAGAATTTTAGGAACTTATTATATTCAAATCCGCCCATATGAGATACAATCACATTGATATTGGGAAACTTTTTTATAAATTTATTGAACTGGTTATAACCAACAAATTTATTTCTATATGGTGCTGTTCCTACATGAAAATTTATCCATTTTCCTCTGTCGATGACCAATTTATAAATAGGGGTCATTCTATCATCATCTGGAAAAAAATTTTGAACTAATAACTGTAATTTGAGTCCCTTAAACTTAAACTGATCAAAAATTTTTTGTACATAATCAATTCGATCTTTATCTCCTGGCCATACGCAACCAAATGGAATGGCATTATCATGTTTTTTTACAAATTGATAAGTCCAATTATTGATATATTCAGCTACACCTTTTTTATGAGCATAGTTGAAGGTAGTGAAGTTTTGGATATTCTGACTCTTCAAGAATTTTACAAGTTCTTCCGTTTCTAATTTATATTTGATAGGCCATCCTTTTGGTCTTCCATTTTTATCAGGTATCTCAAAAAATTCCCAAATTGCCTTAAAAATTCTAGGTGGAAAAAAATGTATATGACTATCAATAATTTTAAAATCATTCGGTGAGTATTTCATTATAAGAGCAAAATGAAATAGAAAATAAAAAAGTTAAAGAAAACAGAATTTTAAGAAAAAAAGAAGTGAAGAATTAGTCGTCTTTTTCGACGAGTACTTTTAATTCATTTTTTAATAAATCGCGAACAGCAACCCTGATTACTTCAGAACGATTTGGATAATAATTAGCGTTTACTAATTCTTCCATACCTTTAATGTATTGTTCTGGAATGTGGCAAGTGACCAATTTAATTTTTTATACACCTTCATTATATGTGAATAGATATTTTAAAGTCATTATTTCTTGATATTAGAAAATAAATTTAGCATAATATAGCAATATATTATTAGAATAATACAGCCAACACTAGATTAGAACGGATACTTAACTTAATGAACTTCAAAATGCAAATCAATTTTATCTAAAAGTATAAGTCTAAAAAGATAAAAAGAAAAAAATCATTAATTTAGATGGGGCACTTTAGAAAAAATTATTCTTCGAACCCTCTTCGTTAGAAAGAAATTCTAAGGTGCTCCGTTTTTTAAACCTCTAAAAAATCCTAGATTTCTTCATTTATATCAATATTCTTTGGAGGTTTTTTGCCCACTTTGATTTTCAAAAGTCCATTTACGATTTTAGGTTTAATATCCTCTTGATCAGCGTTAGAAGGAAGTGGAATATCGAAATCAAGATCTCTATTCCATATCTTCATGAACTTTCCCATTACGAAAAATTCAGGACTTCTTCTAGACTCTTCTTTATTAATCGGTTTATCCTTTTGCTTATATGCTTCAGATTTTTTTGCTTTAATGTTGATATTATCACTTATCAATGAAATCTCAATATCTTCTTTACTATAACCAGGTAATGGTACTTGGATTAAAAGATAGTCCTTATATTCTTCGATAGAGCGCCCATCTGGTTTGTTTTTTCCGCAAGTTTATCCGGAAAACTGTCGGTCATGATGAAATTCAATCCAGGATCAATTTCCCGTGCCGCCATAAATGTGTCAAAACCGTTTTTGCGAGGCATATGAATATCACAAAAGACCAGATCATAGCTTGAATCTTTGATCTTTTCAAGATTATCAATCCTTTTATTAATAGCTTTTAATCTATGTTCCATAGATGCTTTTCTGGATCTAAGATGTATGATTAGTTTTTCAATATGTTCTTTATTTTTCAAAGAGATGTCATTTGGATTTATTTTGTGACCGTGGATTGGTCCACAGAAAGGGAAACACATCATCATCTCTTCTAATTCAGAATTTTCTGGAAATCCTTTGAGTAAAGTTCTTACATAATCTCCTAATGCACTTAAACTTGGTTCTAAGTTTCCTTTAAGAACTAACTCTAGTTCTTCTTTTCCTTTTTCTGTTATATATAAAAGATTTTTATTAAGATTTGCTTCAATGGTTTCTTCAGCATTTACATAACCATGTTCATTTAATCTTTCGATTAATGGATAAATTGTCCCCGCTGATGCTTTCCATAAACCTTTAAATTTTTGGTTAATGTTTTGAATAATCTCATATCCCGTTATACCAGAATTACTTTTAATCATTGAAAGTACTAATATTTCAAGACCAGATAGATGTTTACTTCTATGACCACTAAACCTTTTTCCAAAAAACAATTTTAATCACCGACTTCGAATTATGATAGATAGTTAATATATAGGTTGCGATATATTTAAATATATTGAAAATCGAACACTAGGTTTCTTTATTAGATGGACTATTTATCTGATAAATTGTAACTGAATTTAAGGTTATTCAAATAAAATAGACTCAATTCAAAGATTTGTCATTATATCTCGATGATAAATGTATTTCAAAAAAATTAACTAATAAATTTTTCAAAATACTAAATTTATGCTTTCAATTAAGAAATTTAATTCATTAATTCACGTAAATCAAGAAATTTCTTTTCACTTAAAATCTCTTGTTCTTTAATATAATAAGGACAATTTTTCTTTTCTAAACCTGTTACATAAATTTTCTTTTTCATGCACCAATATAAACTGGTTGGATTGGGATTATATGCGAATTTGCAATCTGAAGAAATAAACTCCTTTTTTTCTTCTCTCCAATTGAAATATTCAAACATTCGTTTACAATTCATTTCCGCATTATCATCAAAGGGATATGACATTATACAATGAGATCCTATTTTTGTTTTTCTAAATTTTATCGGAACAAATCCAATTTTACTAAAAAATTTTAGTTTGTACTGTTTACATTGAGCAACTAATAGAAAGACATAGAACTTTTTATATTTGTTTTTAATTTCCATAATAACGTGATTTACTAACTTGGTTCCTAATTTTTGACGTCTAAATTCCTCTCTTATTTCAACAGTATCCATATAATATAAGATTCTTTTATCGTAATTTATTAAATAAATAATATTCAGACATCCAATTATTCTATTATAATCATCTACAATATAATGAGATTTATTTATATACCCATAGTACCAATTTATATCCATTTTTGTTTGATCAAAAAACTTAGGCTGCAAATCCTCCCGTGAAACTATCTTAAAACAAACCATCATTTAAACGAGATCTTTTTAATTATTGAATATAATCTTTGATTTCTAATATAACATGAATGTTATTAGCTTATTTTTAATTTATTGACAGATTTCTAATTAAAAACAATCGAAACTGTAATAATTCTTTTGGTCTAATTGTTTATTGTGTTTAGTTTTAGATTAAATAGTATAGAATAAAAATTTTAATACTTTAAGTAGTTAAGAAAAAAATTTAATTTAATGTCCCTATTCCTTCAAGATTTTTTATGGGGTGAATTTTGGAAAAATAAGTTTTTAATTTATGAATTGTTTGATTTAATTCAAATAAAATCAAGCCTAAGTTCAAAAAAGTTATAAAGACTATTGATAGATTTATATCCTCTGTGATTGAATCAAGTATTATAGTAAAACCTTCATTATCTAACTGATCTCCTGCTTGAATTGAAATTGATTTTATCTTACAACCTTCTTTAAATAGTTCTACCCCATTCTCTGCCATAGCCATTATTGTTGCAAATATAGCTCCGATTGATTGGTGGAAATCTTCCTTTCCTAATTCGTGCGAGTAGTCGGTAGATATAATAAAACCATCATCAGTAAATAGATTTGAATAATGAATATTAGTTCTTTTTCTAAAGTCACATAAAATTTCCTTTATTTCTTTTTCTCTAACATTAACCATCTATCATCACCGCTCCTTTTTCAGAAGTTTTCTCATTCTTAGGTGGAAATACAATTAATTTAAGGACTTCAATAATTGCATCCTTTACTCCTATATTATATTTACCTGACCCTTCATACACTTTTGTGCCAATCATATTTGAAATCATTTCACATCCATTAAAATCTTCTCTATCAGATTTGTTTGCAATAATCCGCATTGGAACATTTTCCCCTAATACAACTTTAATTTCTTCTAATACTACGAGAGCGTTTCCAATATTTTCCAAATCACAACCATCTATTAAAAAAATAACACCATCACTCCCTTTTGATAATATCTTTCGTACTGCTGAAAATTGCATCTGGCCTGGACTTCCTTTCAATTCAACATAAGTGGGATACCACTCTGGATACTCCTCTTTATCATTTATATACTCATCTTTACTCATTATAACTCCATTTGTTCCAGGTTTTAAATTTGGTCGAACCCAAACTAATCTTCCTAAATCAAAACCTGTAGTAGTGGAAGTTTTTTCTTCATTATACGCTTTACTTAACTTTTTTTCTATATGCATTGCGTTTTCATCAAGAGTGTGAACAAGCGTACTTTTTCCAGAGTTGAAAAACCCTGTTACAAATATCTTAATTATCCTTTTTTCCACTTTTATTCCACTTTAATATATTCTATTTTAAAATTCTTTTTAACAACCCTTTTCCTAATGAAAATGTCTTAATCAGAGTATAATATTAAAA
>JARRLT010000074.1:0-15634 GCA_037386725.1 Promethearchaeota archaeon | reverse complement strand
CGACCTGTTCGGCATCCGGGAAACCTACAACACCCCCGGCACGGTCGGGGCGCAGAACTGGAGCCTGCGGGTGCCAGCGGATTACCCAGAAAAGCGAGCATTAACATTACTACTACTATCTACAATCGTGGTGCTACCGTTAGTTCCATCACCATGGAGGAGTAGTGAAACATTGCTGAAATCTGGATCAGCTGGGACAGGCTATCATTGATGCAGCAACTGGGCATCATCCACCCATAGATAGGGACTGGAATGTCGCGCCCATCTTCTGAACCTATACTTTTGCGGTTTCGCAATACAAAATATCATATTATAATGTATTGTTGACGAATGTGTTTTAGACCTCAGGACAAATAATTCATGCCTGGTCATAAAAATAATTTAATTGATAGGCATTTAGGAGATCTTTGCGAAAATCGGCGGCATTTTCATTTAAGAATATAGAATTTTTAATATACTTAATAAGATTTCAAATTTTTTGGACTTAAATAAGACTATTAAAAGTAACGCTGCGTATTTCTATAAAAAAATTATTAAAAATGAAAGAAAAGTAATTAATAACATCTCTCTAATAGCATTCTGTATCTTTTATGCTGCTAGAAAAGAAAACCATAATGCTCCAATTACAATAAGAGAAATAACTAATGTATTTCAAAATTTTGGTCATCGAGTTAATCCCAGATTAATTTTAAGAGATGGATTAGAATATAAAAAATATCTAAGATTTAACAATATTCCTCATAAAAGTGAAGATTATGTAAACAGGCTAGTAAATGAAGTTGGAAATTATAAATCTTTACAGAAAAGGCTAAAGAGAAAAGGATCCACTTGGAATAGTAAGAAATATCAAATTTTATTATTAAAAAAGTGCCATTATATAATGAAAAGTCTTCCTAATTGGCAAAGAGGAGGTAGAAATCCATTTATACTCACTGCTGCCATAATTTATCTAGTTTTTTAATCTTTTATTATTATTATCAGAATTAAAATACAAATTATTTAAATGTAAATAAGTATCAATTATTAGCTTCTGTAGTGTAGACAGGTCAAACAAAAATTTTCTAAAAGGACTAAGCATACGAGGTTCTCACCCTTGCGACCCGGGTTCAAATCCCGGCAGAAGCATTTTTTTATGTTTTTTAATTACCTAATTTTTTTAGTAATTCGTTTAGTTTATCAATTAGATTAACGTATCTTTCTATATTTTCTAATTGATCTTCATCTTTTAAATCATTAGCCAGAAGTTCTATCTTTTTCAGTAAGATCAATCTAATATTTCTAAAAATAGACTGGGAATCAATATCATCATTAATATTAGAATTTTTTATAGAAGATTTAGATTCCTTAATTTTTTGATATTCATCCTGAGATTCTACTATTACTACCTCCCGATTACAACTCGGACAAAATATTTTTCCATTTTTATTTTCAAATAGAGGGTTATTACATTGCGGGCATGAGCGATTTAACATTTTATTTCCTTTTCGGAGTAAATCCGCCATCTTTTTTGTATTTTCACTCATTAATTTTCCCTCATGAAGGATTTTATAATTTTTAGAATAATGTTTGCTTTTAAATAGTTTCTTGTTCTTGATCCTTGAGAAGATTCACAATATATCCAGCTATTCTATTTCTTAGATGCTTTGAGTCTATTTCAACATATTTATCTAATAAATTTTTATTTTCCTCAAAATCAGTAGTAAATACATCAGGATATTTTGTAATTAATTCCTTAGAAACGTTTTTAATTAATACCGTTCTTACTTTACCCATTTTTATTCTTCATTTTATTTTTAATTAATTTTTGTTAAATAATTATAGATAGAATAAATTATTTTTGAATTGTAGATATAATATTTAATTATACTTTTCAATAATCCTTTAAGGATGATCGTAAAATTTATATATTTAATTATCATTTATTTATTTTGCATAGGGAAGGTACATTTCAGTCACTTCAAGATTTTATTGTGGATTTTTTCATTAAATCCATTGGTTTTTCGATTTAAAAATGTAAGTTATTTAGATAAATAAAAGGGTATAAAAAATGGATGTAAAATCAGAATATAGTCATTTTTCAAATATTTGTCCAGAATGTACTGGAAAAGTAATTCCAATTCAGGAAAAAGGGGAGTTAGTTTGTTCTCAATGTGGCTTGGTTATAAATGAACGAATATTGGATATTTCTCATAATGAAAAGAGAGCTTTTACTCATCAAGAGAAAGAAAAAAGAGAGCGAACAGGTTCTCCGATATCTATTCTCCTTCCGGATATGGGATTGAGTACGGCAATTAGATTATATATCGAAGCTTTTAAAAGAAAATTATTAAGAGGGAGATCAATAAATGGTATGGTTGCAGCATGTTTATATTTTGCTTGTAGACAAAGGAAAATACCACGAACATTACAAGAAATACTAGAACAAACAAGTGTAAGTGCTAAAAATGTAAGAAGATGTTACAGAACTCTAATTAAAGAACTTAAATTGAAAGCTCCTTCTACTGATCCAATTTCTTTAATACCACGTTTTATTGCAGAGTTAGAATTAAATGCTGAATCCGAAAAAATCACAATAAAAATATTAAAGGCATTTTCAGAGAATTTTTCAATAAGTGGTAAAGATCCAAAAGGATTATGCGCTGGTGCTTTATATTTAGTCTCAAAAATCAGAAAGAAGAGAATCTCTCAAAAAGAAATTGCAAATCTAGTCGGTGTTACAGAAGTAACACTTAGATCAAGATATAAAGAACTTATAAAGAAATTAAATATAAATCTTAAAAATTAGAATTTTTATTCTATCCCTAAATCTTTTTTCATAAGTATTTTGACAAAATCAGGAAAAGTCAATAAATAACCTTGAGCATTAGGTAATTGATTCTTTATTTTTATGAATAATTGTGAATAATGATGAGCTCGTTCTTTTTGTTCAAGAATTTCATTTCTTGTTTGCTCTCTCATTTTTTCAACTGGAATTCCTTTCATAACTGCCCTTGAAGGAACTATTAGTCCTGGAGGCACCTGACTATCATTTAAAATCACAGCTCCTTCCCCAATAGAGGATTCAGCATAAATTAAGGCGTTGTTATAGACTTGAACATAATCTTCCATAAAACATCCTAAAATTGTAGCTCCCGTTTCGATAGTGCAATATCTACCTATATTAATCGGACTTTTTTGTAATCTAGTAAATAGAATTACTCCATCAAATATAGTTGAATATTCTCCAATATTAATTTTGGAATTCTCCGCCCTTATTATACTTCCTGGCCAGATAATCGCATTATTATTAACTTCAACATCTCCAATTAGAGTAGCCATAGGGCTTACATAAGCATTGTCATTTATTATCGGTTTTTTGCCATTATATTCTATTAAAGCCATTTTAAATTCCTCTTCTAAAATTCTATAATATATAAATAAAGTAATATTTTTTAAATTTAATAAGCTTTAATCCTAAACACAAATTTTTGAATTTTTTTATACTACTTTATCTATAATTTGGAATATTTTATTATATCTTCTGATGTAGAAACTAAAATTTCATCGTATGGAAATCTTAGATTCAGTATGTTAGAAAACTTTTTTAATGCTACAATTTCATTAACATAATGGGGAAGTTCTATCAAATTTAAACCATTTTCAAAAGCAAAATTTGCTTCTAAATAATCAAAAATCCCTGTTATTAAGCAGTTACAATTTGATTCTAATACTTTCTCAAGATATTCAATCTTTGAGAAAGCACCCCCTATTATGCAAATTTTCTTGATTTGAGCATTTAAATTTCCACTATATTTTATAAGTTCAATTGAAAAATTATTTTGAACTCTTTCAATCAATTTCTTAAAAGTAATCATATCCTGGTCTATTTTTAAGTTTGAAGTTTTATATATTTCAGGTTCACATATTCTACCAATAGGTATGATGCGTCTATTAAGTTTTAGATCAAAAGTTTGGTTCTTTCTACAAAATAGATTTTCACAAATACAATCTGAAACGCCCCCTTCTGCAGCAATAAATGAACTTCCTAAAGAAAAAATTCCTATAGAAGTTTTAGATAACAAATTTAATCTTTTAATCAAATAGGGATCAATAATTTTAATTTTACTAGCTAAAAAATTGTGATGTGATATAATCAAATGAATTTTATTTTTAAGTGCATAGTAAATTGAATTTATATCAGCTTCTAAGGTCAATAGAACTTTTTTGAAATTTGTATTTGATTTAATTGTTGGTGACTTGTATTGAAATCCATAAAATTGTGGATTTATACAAAATTTTCTTGGAAAAATTTCATCTTTAATAAATCTAACAATCTCCTTACATCGCATTTTTTCCAATCTTTTTGTTTTATTGAAATATTATTTTGTAAAAAATCAATATTTAAAAACCATATCTCTTTGAGAGTTTTTTAGATTTCTAATTAAAATCTTGTAGTTTAAATTAGTAAATTGAAAATAAAATTTGAGTATGAAATTTAAAAAAAATCAAAGACTTTCTTCATGATGAATATGCTGGAAATTTAGTGGAATATGTTTTATTAATTGGTTTTGCACTATTTATGTTTTTAATATTGATTAGTCTTGTTTCAACCATGTTTGATTGGACACTTGGGCAATCAAATGACTTCTTTAACTTTATTAACCAATTAAAGGGATAGATTAGATTTTTATAATTTTATCATATTCTAATTTAAATCCATACATCTTTTTCCATTTATCCAAATTTTCTAAAAAGTAATTTCTTTCAATTTCTAAATAGCTCAGAAAATGTGATAATTTAATAACATTTACACCCTTTAGTAGATTTTGGATTTTTTGTTCGAGTACTTCTTGGGCAGGTGGATTTTTTTCTCTCTTACGTTTTTTCAATTTTAGTAATAGATTATCATTATGACTGTCGTTAAAAAAATGTTTAACTATATTATTTATAACAGCTGCTTGAGTAGTACCAAAAACCCCAATTAATTCATCAATCATATCCATATATATTTTTCCTAAGGTTACAGTTGTTCTTTTTGTTTCAGTCATAATTTTAATCCAATTTCTACTTAGTTAAGAAAGCATTATTAGACAAATAAATTTATGCTAATTGATGATAATAATGCATAAATAAGCATACTTATATATAAATTTATTTTAAATATTTATAAGAAACCAAATTTTTTGGTTCAAAAATTAAAATGTCGAATATTTGTCGTCTAATATTGGAGGAATAATTATGGCAAAAAATTTTATTATAGAACAAATAGTAAGTTCTCAAGAGGATATCCTTAGTCCTTTACAATTTAATCTTATAAAGAAACTAGAATCTGATGGACCGTTAACAAGAAGACAACTTGTTAGGCAATTTTTTAATATTTTTACTTTTAGAGAGAGTCCTATATTTCTACTGGAAAAAATTATATAAAATAGATTTTAATAATAATTGATATTAATAATAATATAAAATGGATCCCAGTAAATTGATGATAGATTTTATATAAATTAAATTATTAACAAAAAATTAATGTTTAATATCTCTTAAGATTCAAATAATGTGCACTAGAAATAAAGGGGTCTAAAAATTAATTTTAATAAATCCAAATAATTTTAAATCATAAATTGAGAAGAGATCAAAATGGTATCATATAAAGAATTAGGTTTTTCAAATACTAAAAAAATGTTTGAAGTGGCATTAAGTAGGCATTTTGCTGTACCTGGTTATAATATTAATAACCTAGAACAACTTCAAGCTATAATAATAGGCTGTGGAAAGAGTTCATCTCCGGTGATAATTCAAATTAGTAAAGGAGCCAGAGAATATGCTAATCAAACTATGTTGCAATATATCGGGCAGGGAGGAGTTCAAATGGCTCGAGACCTAGGGTACAATATTCCCATTGCCTTACATTTAGATCATGGCGATTCATTTGATTTATGTAAATCTTGTATAGATAGTGGATTTTCAAGTGTTATGTTTGATGGAAGTCATCTACCCTATGAAGAAAATATAGATATTACGAAAAAAGTAGTTAAATACGCTCATGAGAGGGATGTTAGTGTAGAAGCAGAATTAGGTGTTTTAGCAGGAATTGAGGAAGATGTAAAATCTGAGGTTCATAAATATACTGATCCTAATCAAGTAGAAGATTTTGTTAAGAAAACAAATTGTGATTCATTAGCTATTGCTATTGGTACTTCCCACGGTGCGTATAAATTTAAGGTCGAAAAGGCAGATGATATACCGGACTTAAGATTTGATATTTTAAAAGAAGTTAAAAATAGATTGGGAGATTTTCCTGTTGTCCTTCATGGATCTTCTTCAGTTCTAAAGAATTATGTTGAAATTATCAATAAGTTTGGGGGTAATTTAGAGAAGGCGTTTGGAATACCAGAGGAGCAGTTAAGAAAAGCAACTAAGTTTGGAGTAAGCAAAATAAATATTGATACCGATGGAAGATTAGTTTTCACAGCAATGATTAGAAAATATCTTTCAGAAAATCCTAAGATTTTCGATCCTAGAAAATATTTAGGATTAGCAAGGGATGAGTTAACAAATATGATTATAAGAAAGAATAAAGAAGTTTTAGGTTCAGTAGATCAAGCAAAATATATTATTACCTAATGGTCATTACCGCAGAAAAATATTCTACTTGGGGATATAATAATATTCATTTATACTTTTTTGATATTCATCTTTATTACTACCTATTTTATTAACTCTTGGGCGTTTAGTAACAGCGTCTCTCCTAAATGTTATACCCATGATTTCTAGAAAAGTATTAAAGCCGTCTCTAAGATTTTGAGGAGCCAAAGCTCGGCCTTCAATACCAGGAGATCCTTTAAACACCATTATAGAATCAGAAATAAAATCCTGGGTAATTATATCATGTTCTACGACAAATGCTGCCTTTTTAGTTTCTTCAATCGATTTTCTTATTAATTGAGCAACTTTTAACCTTCTCTCCACATCTAAAAAAGCTGAGGGTTCATCTATTAAATATAAGTCAGTGGCTTCCGATAAACACTCTGCGATGGCAACTCTTTGCAATTCTCCGCCACTTAATTCAGAAACCATTCTATCTTTTATGTTATTTAGATCTAAATTATTTATCAGCCTTCTTTTATAAGAAGGACTAAATGACGAGAGTTTTATTTTATTAATCAATTTTAATACTTTATAATTTTCTTTAATTTCGATATATTGAGGTTTAATAGAAACATTAAATCCTTTCTCTGAAAAATATGATATTTCGTTATCCAATTCTTTATTAGCTTCTTCTTTTTCAATATTTTCAGCTAATAGATTAATAAATGTAGATTTTCCAATTCCATTAGGTCCTAAGATTCCTATAATTTCTCCAGCATGTATTTCACTACCATATATTTCTAAATGAAAATTTCCTAATGTTTTATTTCCTAATGTTTTTTCCAAATTACTATATGAGTATATAACTTCTCCAGTTTCAAAAACTGATCCTTGCGGTGGACGTTCATGGAATTTTATGGGTTCTTCTCTAAATCTGATATTTTCATCCTTTATATATCCATTTAGATATATATTAATTCCTACTCTTACACCTTGAGGATGTGAAATTATTCCATAAACACTAGGTTCTCCATAAAATAATGAAATATAATCACTAAGGTAATCTAAAATTGCGAGATCATGTTCTACAACAACTACAGTTTTACCCTTATTAGTTAAATTACGTAATAATTTTGCCATATTTATTCTTTCACTAACATCTAAATATGAACTAGGTTCATCAATTAGATAGACATCACCGTCTTTTAAATACGCTGCAGCAATAGCAACTCTTTGTAATTCTCCTCCAGATAATACAGAAATATCGCGTTCTAATATTTCTGATAAAGTTAATGCTGAAACAATTTCATTTAATTGATTATTTACATCCCCTTTTTCCAGTAGTTCTCGAACTGTTCCAGAAACAAATTTTGGAATAACGGTAATATTTTGAGGTTTAAGAACAACTTTTAGTTTGTTATTTTTTAGATCTGTAAAGTATTGTTGTAATTCCGAACCTTTAAAAAATTCAATTAATTCGTCCCATGTGGGGACATCCTCTCCAAATTTTCCTAAATTCATCATTAAGTCCCCAGAAAGGATCTTTAGTAGCGTGCTTTTTCCGATTCCATTTTTACCTATTAAGCCTAATACTTTTCCTTTTTTGGGAGTTGCCATTCTAAATAATGAAAATTGATCAGGGCCATAACGAAATGTTACTTCATTTTTTAAAGGATCTGGCAGATTAACAATATTAATTGCTCCAAAAGGACATTTTTTAATACAAATTCCACAACCAGAACAAAGATTTTCCGTGATTTCTACTTTGTTTATTTCTTGGTTTAAAACAATTGTATTATCACCAGTTCGTACTCTAGGGCAATACTTTATACAAGGCTTTTCTCCAAATGGACTACATTTGTCCGGTTTACATTTATCTTTATTTAGAACAGCAATACGCATAGTTTCTCACACTATATTAGAAAATCAAAAATGATAAATAAATATATTCATTATTCTATCAAAGAACTAGCAAATTAGTGAAAAAGAATTGATTGAAGAATTTCCAAAACATTGGTTGCAAGACATTGTTAACGAAATAAAAGAAAAAAAGCCGGAGAAAGTTACACTTGCTACTGGAAAAACACCTTCTGGACATATTCATATTGGAATTTTAAGAGAGATTTTAATATGTGATGCCTTGCGTAGGATTTTTGAGAAAGAAACAAAAGATGTAAGATTTATATTATTTTTAGATAGCTTTGATGCAGCAAAAAGATTTCCAGATTACCTTAATGAAGAATTTAAATCAAAGTATTTGGGTAAACCATTTTATTCGATCCCTTGTCCATTTGAAGACTGTAACTGTGAAAGTTACGCATATCATTTTGGATCCGAATTAGCTTCAACTTTTGAGGATTTTGGAATAAAAAATGAAATTATATGGAGTCATGAATTATACAAGCGAAAATCAATGCAGAAAATGATTAAGAAGGCTTTAGAAAATACCGAAAAAATTAAGGGGATCTTAAAAAAATATATTCTTCCAACCTTGGATGAAGATATGAAACAAGAATTTTTGGAAATGCAAGAAAGCTGGATGCCTGCTATGACTATTTGCGAAAAATGTAAAAGAATTCTACATAAAGAAAGCGATGGTTCAATTATTCCTAATAGGGTAATTGGATATGATCCTAAATTAGAAGAAGTATACTATGAATGTCCTTCCTGTGGAAATAAGGGTAGAATCTCTATTTATAGCGGATTGGTTAAATTAAATTGGAGAGTGGATTGGCCAGCTAAATGGGCTCTTTTTAATACGACATGTGAACCAGCAGGTAAAGATCACTGTGTAAAAGGTGGTGCATATGATTCAGGGTTAGAAATTTGTCAAGAGGTTTATAATTATGAAGGACCAATTAAAGTACCTTATGAATGGTTGAGATTAGGTGATAAAGATATGAAAACTTCAAAAGGTATCGTATTCACACCGAAAAAATATCTTAAAATGGCAGATCCCGAAATTTTTAGAATGTTGATTTTAAGAACCAATCCAATGAAACACATTTCATTCAGAATTGAAGAATTACCTCAATATTATGATTATTTTGAAAGAATGGAAGATATATATTACGGAGATGAAGTTGAAAATGATGAGGAAAAAGAAACATTTGAATACTTATATCCTTTAATAAAAGTGGGAGATATAACTAAGAAAAAGCCTCAAAATATTTCATTTAATCTTTTGGTATTTTTATCCCAGTTACAAAATATCTTAAGTTTTGAAAAGTTATATGAAAAAGTAAAACAAGTAGAAACTCAAAAAGGATTTGAAGAACATATTTCTAAGGGTGATTTTAAACTTCTTCTTAACCGGACTGAGAATTGGGTTGAAGAAATTAAAAAAATATTAGAAAAAGAAACTAATCAAAAAGTAAAAAAATCAATCTCGAGAAAAATTAGTCTTTTCAAGATTCCAGAAGTTATGGATACAGAAGTGGTTAAAAACCTTAGTGAACAACAAGTCAAGGGTATTATAATTTTGCGAAACTTCTTGGAGCATAAAGACAATCTCAACGAGGATTTAATTCAAAATGAAATTTTTAATATAGCTAAAGAAAAGTTGGATATGGCTCCAAAAAAGTTATTCCAAGCAATCTATTTGATGTTATTGGGAAAAAAATATGGTCCCAGATTAGGATCTTTCTTGGTATTGCTCGATAGAGAATGGTTATTAAATCGTTTAAAAATTGATTGATTTTCTAATTTTTATTTCTTTTAAATAAATTCTTAACTTTATTAAAAATACCTTTCTTAGATTCTCTATTTTTTAATTCTTGATAACAATTGGGACAATATGTATAAGCTTCTTTAATCATATCACCACATTTTTTACAATGTTTATGTGGATAAATGTATTGTTCATTTTTATTATATCTTTCAAATTTACTCAAATTTATTCATCCCGTATTTTTCCTAATTAATAGAATTAATAATTAATATATCTTTTTTACGCCTTTTTTAGCAATTTGTATTTTAAAAAACTGAGCATTCATCTTCTTTACAATTTCATATTCCTTTGATTTAAAAGTGTTATTTAATTTTAGTTTATTTGATTTGAGCAATAATAAGCGTTCTTGCCAAACTTTTAACACCTCATCGACTTTTTTTGGATTAACTAAAGCAAATACTGATCCACCTCCCCCAGCTCCAGTAAGTTTAACAGAATAAACATCTTTATGATTCTCAATTAATTTAATCAAAATATTATTAGCTAAACCAATACCGAATTCAAATCCTGAGTATCGCATAATTTCATTCATTAATTTTGTGTTATCTTTGCAATATTTCCCTAGTAGATTCCAATTCTTTGACATGAGTGCAAATCTAGATTTCCATGAAATTTCTCCTATCTCTTTATATTTTCCTAAAATATATTCATCTTTTTTTAAATATAGATTTCTCAATCTTTTATGAATGTTTCCACTTTTATGAGTAATTCCAGAGTAACAAATTATTATAGGAATTTTCTTAATATCATAAAATTTATCAATTCTATCACAAATTGCTAATGGTTCTTTTGAGATTGGGTTGTGAAGCAATTTTCCATAGTATGAAGAAAATAATAAACCTCCCCTACAAATTGAATATCTATCCCCATAACCAGCAGTTATATTTAGGTCTTTATTTTCAACAATCGTGGCCATTTCAGCAATGATATCCTTGTTAATAGGAAGGTTCTCATCATCTATTATTTCCAAATTATTTATTAAATCGAAATATAAGGACATTCCATATAATATTGCAATTATGATAGCAGCACTACCTCCTAGACCACTTTGTCTAGGAATGGTAGATAAAATACCAATTTCCAAATTTTTACTGATAAACTTTTTCCAAAAATTTTTATTGGTTTTATAAAATCTAAATAAACTTGCATAAAATAACTTAAATTCATCATTAAATTTTGATTTTATAAAGTCTAGATTCTTTTTTATCAATTCTTTATGTGTTAATACAATTTCTAATTGGGGATTGTTTTGAATTTTGTACACTTTTAGGGTTGGTTCGTCTTCGATTTCTTTAATATATAAAAAGACAGATAATGGATTATCTCTTCCTGTTATAGCCACTGAAGGCATCCAAAAATCAGCTTCGACAGCATCCAAAGGATTTATAAGATTAATCCTTGAGGGTGATTGTATTAATAAATCAGGTTTTAAACTTTTGAAAAAATCTTTTATGTAATTTAGCAATTCTCTTAAAACTATGATCTAATTTAAAAAATTTATGGTAAAAGTAATTAGCATTAGAGAAAAACTATATGTTTAAATAATACTAATAGAAAAATTATTGATGATAGTAAAAAGTAAATTTAAACTTTTCTCCTTTATTATTCATAAAAGTTTAATCTTTTACACTAGTACAAATAAAAAGAACAGAATTTTTGGTTTTTCTATTATTAAAACAATTCATCTTAATAAAACGATTGAAATTCTGAGGGATTTCTTAAGTAAAGGGTTATTAGATTATTTTTCAATCCAGATTCTAATTAATAAAAATCTGAATAGAGTAATCTTTTTAAGTTTTCAGGATAGAGAAGAAAAAACCATCTTAAAAATTTTTAATTTAATAACTCTTGAATTAAAGAAAAAAATAACAGATATTAAGATTTTAAAATCAAAAAAGTTAGAGGAAGCCTTCTTAAGGTTAGGGTTTCCGGGAGACGACCCAGATTTATTAATTTCCTCGAATTCAAATACTATAATCTTAAATCAAAATAATAACACAATTAATTTACACTTTTATGAGATAAAATTTAAGGAAAATCTGGAAAAATGCTTTTTCAGAGAGTTAGAAAATTTTTTACAAAATATTAAAATCAAAGCAATTATAATCGTAAATTTCATCCACAATTTTAAAGAATCATTGATGTTTAATGCTTACCTTATTTACATTTCAGAAAATAAGCCAACAGTTAACGTTAAAAAAGAAATCAATAAATTTTTTAATACAAATATTCTCAATGAAATTGAAACAAAAATATCTTTTTATGCAAGATTATTATGGAGAAAGCATATTAGTAAGAAATTATATAATTATGAATTAAAATCTAATTATTTATTGTATCAAGCTCATAATAAGGTTGATCTTCAACATAAGATTGTCCTCAGAATTCTTAATAAATTGGATGAATCGAAATTATCTTATTTAAAATTGAATCATTACATTTATTTAATTGAAAGAAAAATCCTACTTATGATTGTACTGGGAATAAATTTGAACGATACAACAAAAATTATTAAGAAATTTTATAATAAATATGATATCACTTTATTAATCAAAAAGTCAGAAACTTATAATAAAATAAGTAAGGTTACCAAAATTAATAAATTAAAGAATTTAAAAATCCATAAAATTGAGGATTTTGTAAATAAAAATAATATAGATTTGCTAAATTAAAAAATTCCTAGATCAATAGCAATATCTTGTGCAGAATAATCTGGATGGAGTTTAATAAAAGCTTTCTTTTCTCCTTTAGTATTAATTAATGTATTAACTTTAACAACCTTAACATTATGAATTTTCTCTATGGCTCTCTTAATCTGGTTTTTATTTGCTTTTCGGTTGACTAAAAAAACTAGCTTATTTTCTAATTCAATTAAATCAAAAGTTTTTTCTGTTACTAAAGGTTTTTTGATAATTTTATAATAATTTTCCATACTATTTACCCTCAAATGTGTTTAATTCATTAAATGCAGATTGTGTCCAAATAACTAACCTTGAGGCTTTACCACCTGGAGCTAAATCATTAATTGTTAGATTTTCAATTTTAGTAATATCCACTCCCGGAATATTTCTAGCCGCTTGAACAATTCCAAAATCTTCCTTTATTATAATTAGTACTCCCTTTTTCTTTTTATATTTACGTCCTCTTCTTTTTCCTTTTCCAGACCTAATTCTTTTCCCGTTTTTTACACGATCTAATTCCTCTTTTAATCCAAGATTGGTTAAAATGGTATAAATCCTGTTGGTTTTCTTAATTGTTTGAATTTTATCATCAATGACTAAGGGTAAGAAGGGAATGTTATCTATTATATGTCCTCTATCCTTAACCCAATTTTCTTTAGCAGTAGCTGAAATTGCCGAGTAAACAGAATTCTTAAATTCTTTTTTATTAATCTTTTTCTCAATATTTTTTTCAACCTTTATTCCATGAGTCCTACGTCCACCTACAGCAAAAGGAACTCGACCAACATTTCGAGCTGTAGAAAATCCAGATCCTTTAATTCTTGGTGCTCTTGACATTCCATGACCCGTGCCCCATCCTTTAGCAGTGTTTCTAAGGCCTGCTCGTTTATCTCTTCCTTGGATTTGCTTACTTTTACTTATTGTTACTTCTACTGCTTTTTGGATGAGATCTTTTCTAGGTTTTATCTGAAAGATTTGAGGTATATTCAGAGTTTCCTTTTTCGTTCCATCAAGACTTAATAAACTTATTTTATCCATTATAATCACTAATTTTCTTTATTTTCTTTGTTGACTCTCACGATTAATATAAGTTATTTCTGGAGATTTTACCTCAAACGCTTTTTTTGGTCTTATCGTTTTTCTGAGCTGTATTAATCTCTTTTTTGGTCCTGGAATTGAACCTAAAAGTAAAATATAATCTCCTTGTATTTTCCCGTACTTTAAGAAACCCCCTTTAGGATTAATTTCCTCTTCATTCTCACCAATTTGCATTACTCTTTTATGATATTCTGTCCTCTGGTGATATCCTAATTGACCTGGACGGGGTACAGTATATAAAACTCTTGCAGGGTGCCATGGCCCTATACAAGCAACTGCTCGCCTAATTTTACTATTTTTATTTGATAAAATTTTTATTCCAAATCGTTTTACAGGTCCTTGAAATCCTTTTCCTTTTGTAATAGAAATAACATCAAGAAGTTCACCTTCATTAATTATATCTCTAACACGAATTTCGGACCCTAACTTTTCTAAAGCTTTTTTTCTAAATCATAACTTTCAAAATTAGGGAGGTTAGTTTTTCTTCCCAAATGCTCATTTGGCTCTTTAGTGAATATTTCACCTATTACATATTTCCCATAATCATCAATATTATATAATCTAATCCCAATCAAAATTACTGGAGGTGTTTCAACGATAGTGACAGGTTTCATTATTTCTTTACCATAATAAGGACTACTTTCTTGATCCTCAATATATGTAAGATGAGTCATTCCAGCTTTAAAACCTGCAAATCCTAAAAAATTCAATTCTTGAGATGAATCAAGCCATCTTCTGATTCTAGCTTTTGAATTCTTAGCTCTCTTACGCGGTAAATATGCCAATGAACCATGTCGTGGTGCGTGTTTTTTACGATGACCCATAAGTATCACTCTAACTTTAAGAATTTGAATATTCCAAAATAAATAAATTTTGTTATTCTCCTTGTATTTTATTAAATTTTATGATTCTTTTAGATAATTCCTATTAAATTTTTATAACAGTTAAACCTCTAAACTCTCTCAGATTAACAGAAAGGTTAATTTCATTTAATAAATCAATTAAATTCTAAAACCTAAAAACAAGGTCTTTTTATTATCTTTTCCTTAAAAATTGTATATGCATAGAAATAAATTTGAAAATAAATGTAGGTTAGAAGAATTCGAAAATGCTTCTAAAAAAAGAAAAAAGGCTTTAATCTTTGATTGTAATAATTGCTCTATCCCACATAATGAGCAAAATTTTACTATTGATTCTACTTGTTTTCAATGTTTTCTATTTAATTTTTATAGATTTAGAAGAAAGGATTTAAACAACGCAATATTCAAACGGAAGAAAAAGTTAATCATTTCTAAAGACAAGTTAAAAAATTTTAACGATTATTTTAATAGATTGCCAGAAATAGAGAATAATCTTAAGAAAACCACTAGTATTTTTGATAGATGTATTTATAAAAAGTTTGGATGTACGGATTTTCCAAATATCTCAAATTATTTAAAGAACTATAAGAAGTATATTTTAAATCCATTCCTTTTATCGAAAAAGGGTCTTCAATTAGGAACAAATCCTATAGAGAGTAGGAGAAAAGATCCTATTTGTATTGCTTGTCATTCAGAAA
>JARRLT010000073.1:0-12333 GCA_037386725.1 Promethearchaeota archaeon | reverse complement strand
AGTGAAAGTAAAATATACTCTTAGATTAATTGTTTTTAGAATAAATATTTATAAGCCTTGACAATAAAAATTTTTCAAAATATACCTCTTATAGATTTATTCCAAGCAAATTTGATTATGAACTGCGATTAAATATATTTAAATTTAAAGGTTGATTTCTATATAATTTTGGAGAGGTTGGAGAGATTAAACTTCAAATACAAATGATGAGTAAATGATTTAGAGGTTGTGATAAATAAACGGAATCCATTAATCATTTAAGGCGCATAAAATAGTTTAATTCTACAATGTAAGAAGGATTTTTAATTTATAATTATAATATTCAAAATTTATAAATTTGAGAGAAATATTTAGCAATATAAAATACTTTACTAATATAAACTGTTATTATCTGAATAAAATAAGAAGTGTGAATGAGTAATATGAATCAAAATAAATCAATCTTAGACGATTATGAAAAATTAATAGGAAAGGAAAGAATGAACACTATTAAAGAAAAAGCAAAAAATTTCGAAGGAAAAACTATTTTGAATATCAACTCTACTAAATTTGGGGGTGGAGTAGCCGAAATCTTACAAAATATGGTTCCTTTTATGAGAGAACTAAATTTGGATGCTAAATGGGAAACTTTTTCCGCTCCCGAACAATTTTTTGAAGTTACAAAAAAGATGCATAATGCCCTTCAGGGAAATATGGAAATAAAATTTTCTCAAGAAGAAATTAAGATCTATAATGAGCAAGCAAAATCAACCTATAAACAAATTAAACCCGATGGAGATTTTGTTATTATCCATGACCCTCAACCTTGTCCTGTAATTGCAGAGATTCCAGAAAGAAAGGGAAAATGGATCTGGCGATGTCATATTGATACCTCAAATCCCAACCCCCAAGCATGGAATATGATTTCAGGATTTTTACCAAAATATGATGCTTTAGTTGTCACGAAAGAGGAATATATAAAAAAGGGATTTCATGAGCTGATTTTCCAAATACCTCCTTCTATTGATCCTTTTTCAGCAAAAAATCAAAAATTGAGTAAGGAAAAAGCAATAGAAATAGTAAAAAAATTTGTACCTTTAGAGAAACCTTTAATTACTCAAATTTCTCGATTTGATCCCTGGAAAGATCCGTTTGGAGTTATCGATGCATACAGATTGGTTAATGAAAAGAAAGATATAAATCTTGCCTTGGTTGGTAGCCTTGCGGAAGACGATCCAGAGGGTAAAGAATATCTAGAAAAAGTAATTGAATATTCTAATAAAGATCCAGATATTTATATATTAACAAATTTGGATGGGGTACACAATATAGAAGTAAATGCCTTCCAACAGATCTCCGATGTTATAGTTCAAAAATCCATAAAAGAGGGTTTCGGATTGACAGTAACTGAAGCGATGTGGAAGGAAACACCAGTTATTGGAGGAAATGTAGGAGGTATTAAACTTCAAATTGATGATGGAATTAATGGTTATCTTGTTGATTCTGTTGAAGAAACTGCAGAAAGAATTCTTGATTTATTAAATAATCCAAAGAAAGCAAAGAAAATCGGTCAGAAAGGTAAAGAAAAAGTTAAAAATAATTTTCTGTTATCAAGTCACGTTGAAAAGTATTTAGACTTATTCAATAAACTAAAAACATATAACTTATCGGCATTTTTATAAAAATGTTTAATTATATTAATTCGAAATATTGGAATTTTATCCAAAAAGTTTTATGTTTTAAAAGATTCTACCACAGGTTTTTTATCATTATTCTTTGATTTAATAGTTAATGGAAAATTTAAATTAATAATATAAAGTTATTTTTCTTGATTGAGATTAATACAATATAATCTATAAGTTAATAAACAAGAAACATTTTTAGTTTAAAATAATTTAATTAATAAAATGGCGTCTAATAAATCGAAATATAATACTAAAAAATTCAACGCCTTATTTGGTTCAGGTAGAATGTGTGGAGTTTTTCTACATCCTACAAGTTTACCTAGCAAATTTGGCATTGGAGATTTAGGAGAAAATGCTAGAAGATTCGTTGATTTCTTGGAAATGAATAATCAACAAATTTGGCAGATCCTTCCCCTTGGGCCAACCGGTTATGGAAATTCTCCTTACCAATGCTTTTCTGCTTTTGCTGGAAATCCCCTTTTGATAAGTCTATCGGAATTAAAAGACCAAAAATTATTGGATTATGATGATTTAAAATTTAAAGAAAATTTTTCTGATTCAAAGGTAAATTTTAATAAAGTTAAAAAGATAAAAAATGAGATATTGAAAAAAGCATTCTATAATTTTAATGAAATACCTAAAAATCATGAATTAAAAAAGAAATTTGAAGGTTTCCTGAAAAAAACAGGTTTTGGTTGGAAGATTTTTCTCTATATATATCGTTAAAAGAATATTTCAATCAAAAACCATGGTATGAATGGGATCATCGTTTCAAATTTAGAAATTCAAGTACTCTAAATAACTGGAGAGAGGAACATCAAGACAAAATCCAATATTATGAATTTATTCAATTTATTTTTTTCGAGCAATGGAAAAAGATTAAGGTTTATGCTAACAAAAAGGGGATTAAAATTTTTGGAGACATTCCTATATTTGTCGCTTATGATTCTTCAGACGTTTGGGCTCATCCAGATTATTTTTATTTAGACAAGAAAGGAGATTTAGAGTATGTTGCAGGTGTACCACCAGATGAATTTTCTGAAACGGGACAACGATGGGGGAATCCTCTCTATCAATGGGAGGTCTTAGAGGAACAAGATTTTGATTGGTGGATCCAAAGAATTAAATTTAGCTTTAAACTTATAGATTTACTACGAATTGATCATTTTCGTGGATTTGAAGCATACTGGCGAATTCCTGCGGAAGAATCAACAGCAGTTATTGGCAAATGGATTCCAGGGCCTGGTTATAAATTCTTTAAAACATTAAAGGAAAAGTTAGGACCACTTCCAATAATAGCAGAGGATCTAGGAGTTATAACAAAAGAAGTTGAGGATTTATTAGAAAAAACGGGGTATCCAGGTATGCGAGTTTTACAATTTGCCTTTGGGAATAAGAAAAGTGATGAGAGAGTAAGTAAATATCTCCCTCATAATTATATTCCCAAAACCGTAGTTTATACTGGTACTCATGATAACAATACTACCAAAGGATGGTTTGATTCTCTTCCTAAAAAAATACAAAAGTGGGTTTTAAATTATACTGGAACTGAAAGAGACAATTTGGTTTACAATTTAATAAGATTAGCTATTTCATCAGTTTCTCGAATCTGTATAATTCCTCTGCAAGATGTTTTAAAATTAGGAGAGGAAGCAAGAATGAATCTTCCGGGGACAATGGAAGGAAATTGGGAGTGGAGATTTACTTGGGATCTTTTTAACGATGAAGATATAGCTAAATTTAAGAATTTTTGCCAGATTTACGAGAGAGATTCAATTAATAACGTAAAAAATTAAAAATTATAATATCTAAATTTATTTTTTATGTGGTATTTTTCTAAAAAATAAAAATTAGATAACGATTTATAAAAATGTGTTCTGATGTATTTTATTTTTCGGCAAAATCTTATGTTAAAAAAGAGAGTATGTCGAAATTCAAAGGTCCTATGGCATTAAGTAAAATCGGTTTCGAGGATAAAGTTCAAAAATCCGATAATGTTGTTATTAAAACCCATTTTGGTGCTTTAGAAAATACTAGATATCTCAGACCCTCTTATATCAGATTTCTTAGTGACTATGTAAAAAGGTTTGGGGGAAATCCGTCTATTGCGGAGTCTTGTGGATGGGGTGTTCCTGGTGCGGGAGGAGAATATGGAGGAAGAGCAAACGAAAAAGAGTATTTAGAAGTTGCATTAAAACATGGTTTTACTTCAGAAACAATGGGAGCTCCTATTTTTATGTTGGATGGCCTAGATGGTATCGATTATGAATTACAAAGTATTAATGGCAAGTATTTCGATGAAGTTCGAGTCGCAGGGAGATTACGAGAATTTGATAAAATGATCATAGCATCGCATTTTAAAGGTCATTCCAATGCGGGATTTGGAGGAGCAATTAAGAACCTAGGAATTGGTTGTGTATCAAAAGGAGGTAAAGTCGAAGCCCATACTGGAAAAACTTTTAATTTTGAATTCGATAGATGTGTTCCAGATTGTAATAAATGTATAGAAATCTGTCCAACAGGAGCATTAAGTAAAAATGAGTCAAAGGAATTACAATTCGATAAAAATAATTGTAAATATTGCTATATGTGTAAATCTGTATGCGAATATAAGGTAATCGATATTGGTACTTCTACAAGAGAAGAATTCGTATATCAAATGGTTGATAATGCTAAAGGTGTTGTGGATTATTTTGGAAACGATAATATCTTTTATTTAAATTACGCAATTGATATTACTTGGCAATGTGATTGCTCAGGTAGTTCAGATATTCCTTTTGTAAGTGATATTGGAATTTTAGCTTCAAAAGATCCTGTTGCTGTCGATCAAGCATGTATTGATTTGATACACCAATCTCATATGAACCAAAATTCAATTCTAGGTAAAGTAAAAAATCTTTCAAAATCAGAAAATAACGAATGGTTTTCTTATATTCCGCGTTTTAAAGATGGAGAAATAGATTTGAATTTAGAAGGAATAAAGTCTAAACATTGGGAATTACCATTAAAAGCTGGAGAAGAAATTGGATTAGGATCGCGTGATTACAACATTATAACAATTGAAGTAGAAACAGATGAAAAATAAAGATTTTAAAAAATTCCTTATTTTATTTTAAACTTATTAAAATTTGTAATACAAAAAATAAAAAAATAAAAATTAGAAAGATATTGTAAGATTATTAAATGTCATATATGGATATAAGACATTTCTACTATATCTTCTTTCCTTTGAAATAGATTCACAGTTTTTAATCATTTCAAGAATATTTCCGCTAATATTACCTCCCTTTATAGGATACTGGTATTTCCCATCCTTTATAAAGTAACCTGTTCTTATTTCAGCTCCAAAATTTCCTGATCTGGGATCTGGTCTTAACCATGAACATCTATCAATGTGATAACCAGTTTTGACATTTGAAATCATCTCTTCAAGAGATAAATTTCCAGGTAGGATTTCTAGATTTGTAATATCATTTCTAACATCACCATTCTCCGTTCTAACTCCATTTCCAGTAGATTTTTCATCGTCTAATATTGCGTATCTTTCGTCATACAAGCGTTTTTTAAAGGTTCCTCCATCTATAATCACACTTTTCTGTCGAGGACTTCCTTCTCCATCCCATGGATTACTTTTTATCCCACCTTTGAGAATACCATTATCAATTACAGTTAAATTATCAGAAGCAACTTTTTGGTCAATTTCGAATTGTGAAAGTTTCTCAAAATGAGCCTTTCCTAAACTATGGTGTCCTATAACACCGTTTAATGCACTTTCTAAAATTCCAGGAGAGAAAATCACTGTTGCTTTGTCATCAGCTTTAGGAGGTTTTGCGTTTAGACTTTCTATGGCAATTCGTGCCCAATTTTTTACACGATCTTTAAAATTAAGTTGGGCTTTATTTTTTATATAATCAACGTCCCAATATTCTGCCAATTTTCCATTTTTAGAGGATTTTACTGCAAATTCAATAAAAAAGTAAGTTTTTAACGAATTAGTGTTTATTCCGTTTGTATTTTTAAGATAAGCATGGTCTATATGGATTCTGAATCTTCCAAATGTGGGTACTACATTATCGATGTTATCAATCTCAGATTTAAGCTTCTGTGATAGAGTATTTCTCATATCAATTGGATCTTTAATTAATTCTTTTTCAGCTAGATTCAATTTAGGATATTCCCTTTGTTCAGGAAACCGATATTTAGATGATATATTAATTTTTGATAGCGAAATTCCATTATCTATATTATGATCAATTATATTTTCATCTAAAGAATTACTTTTAATTACACCAATCCCTGTATTTTCGCCTTTTTGGTTTAAGATTCTTAGAACATAGTCATTTTCAAATGTTTTCCGTTGAGTATCGAGAGCATTTTTTAGAAAATGAGTCTCATAAATTTGTCTTTCAATATAAAAAATTTCATACTCTTCAACTTTTTTTGCTTTTAATCGTTTTTCAATTAACTCAATTTCATTACTTAACATTTTTAATCATCCTCCTGGGCTTACTAAAGCTTTTTTTACTCGAATATAACTTCCTCCACTTGTTACGGGTACATAATCCTCATATCCTTTCCCACATGTACCACCATACAAACCTAATTCATCCTTGCTAACGGCATCTATGTTTTGTAATAGATCTAATACTGGTCCACTCAATGCCACAGATTTTAATAATTTGGTCTTTTCCCCATTTTTAATTAAATAGCCTTTCTTAGAAGTGACTTGCATACCTCCACCTAATGGATCTTCCATTCCAAAATAACCATTAACAACCATCACTCCCTCCTTAATTTCGGATATCATTTCATCTAAGGAATAATCACCTGGTTCGAAATAAGTATTAGACATTCTCACATTTACTGGATGAGCAAAGCTTTGTCTTCTTCCATTGCCTTTTGGTGTTGCATTTAGTAAGGAAGCAGTTCTTCTGTCATAGAGAAAATCAACTAAAATTCCATCTTTAACTAAAACATTTTTTTGTGTTTTGATACCCTCATCATCAAAGAAATAAGACCCTCGTTTAAGGGGGATACTTGGATCATCAGCAATTACACAGATATCAGATGCAACCCTTTTATTTAGCCTCTCTTTCAAATAACTACGATCTCGTATGATTTGATCTGCTTCTAATCCATGGCCGAAAGACTCATGGGCTATAAGTCCTGTCATATTAGGATCAAGTATCGTTGGATAATTTCCTGAGGGGGGAAATTCTGCCTTTAACATTTCTAATGAATTTTGACATGCTGATGAGATATTTTCCTCAACATTCTTAAAAATCTCAAATCCTAATTCTCCACCAGTAACAAAATAATCAAAATCAACAACTTTTCCTTCTTTGGCTATAGGTCGAAGAAAAATTCGAGTATTTGGAATTACTTGGCGTAGTTGACAACCTTCATTATTAAAGAAAATTCTTTCCATTAGAACTTCGATATAGGATATAACTGGATTTATAATTCTATCATCATATTTCTCCATTTCTTGATAAACATTACGAACTTTATTGATCTTCTCTTCAATTGAAATTTCTCTTGGATCAATCTCAGGTTTAATTTCTTTATTTAAAGTCCATCCAGGAAACTCATTTAATTGATCACCTTTATTTGAGACTTTTGGTAACCTTTTTTTAATCTCATCTAAATCGGACCAATTTTGAATTGCGATCTCTTTCCAAGAATCATCAAAAGTTCTTGCTACTACTCCGTTCTTCTTAGCATTTACTGTGATTGTTTCTTCCGATAAAGTTTTTGTTATGATTGTTGAAGAAATTGAATCGTAAAGAATATCGAAATATTGATCATTTCTCTTATAATCCCTAGTTATTTCCCCAAATAATGAAAAGATCTCATCATAAGTCTTTTCTTTCACTTTTTTGTTCACTTCATAATTTAGTTTTATTTATCTTTAAATTGAAGGATCCTTCAATAAGATAATATGTAAAAATATCACTCATTTGTTAATAATTATTACATTAATATAATAAAAGAAGATTAGACTTAAATTCAATAAAGGAAATTTACTCAGATTTAGTTTGGTTTTTCATTTTTTTAATACCTAAATCGTGTTCAATATTACTTATTCTTTCTTCCAAAAAGGTTGAGGTCTCTATTAAATTACTTATTTTTGTATTAACATCTTTCACAATATTTTGAAGAGTTCCTAGTTGATCTAAAGTCCAATGAATTACATCAAAACTTTCTACCGGCTCGATAAACCAATTTATAAAATTTGTGATAAAATTTCGATTATCTAATTTATTTATTCCAATATTCTTATCATTAGTAAAAATATCTATATCACCAATTGCTACGATTTTCCCTCTTCCAAAAGTTGTGGATGCCGCAATGATTTGTTTCTGTTCTCTTTCTTCCTTTTCCCAACTTTTACTATGCTGTTTGTAAATTTCACTCCATTTTAAAATGAAGATGCTTAAGTAAACCCAGAAATTCAGAAAAATCTTCCTCCTCAAAATTTAACATTTCATTGTGAGATAAATCAAAAAGAATTGAAGGATTTGTTGAAAATGTCATGTTTCAATTGAAAAAATCTTTTCTTAATTATAATTGCTAAGAAGAAAATAGATAATTCAAGTATAAAAATGATGACAAATCTTTTTCAATTTACTGAAACTTAACAAAATTTTTTAAGTATCATCAATTTTGACTTTTGGAGTTTTAAATTGCAAAATGAATAAAAAATTGTAAATAGAATTAATTATCATGTATAAAACAATAGCAATTGCGGGTCTTTCTTGGGGGGACGAAGGGAAGGGAAAGACAACTGATTTTATCGCCCAAAATGCCGATATAGTTACAAGATTTCAAGGTGGAGCAAATGCGGGTCATACAGTTGTAGTGAATGGAAAAGAAAAGGAGATTATAAAGCAGGAACTACTAAAAGAGGTATTGGTCCAACTTATTCAGATAAGGCAGCAAGATGGGGGATACGAGTCTTTGATTTAATAAATCCAAAATTATTAAAAATGAAACTTGAAAAATTATATTCTTTAAAGAAGAAAGTCATTAATTATTACGATCCCGAATGGAATACTGATTTAGAAACAATATATAATCAATATTTAGAATTTGGGAATATTCTGAGAGAATATGTTATAGATACAGCCTACTATCTAAATAAGCAAATTGATAATGGTAAAAAAGTACTTTTTGAAGCAGCTCAAGGTACTCTATTAGGAATTGATCATGGAATGTATCCCTTTGGAACCTCATCAAATTCTAATTCTTTAGGAATATCGGCAGGAACTGGTGTACCTCCTAAGAAAATAAATAAGGTTTTAGGTATACTCAAAGCATATACTTCACGAGTAGGTCATGGAAATGTTCCTACGGAGTTAAACAACGAGATCGGCGAAAAGATAAGAGAACAAGGGAATGAATATGGAACCGTTACTGGAAGACCAAGAAGAGTTGGATGGTTGGATTTATTTAATATGAAATACTCTGTCATGATAAATGGTACAGACTATCTTGCTATCACTCTTTTAGATGCTTTAGAGGGAATAAATCCTTTAAAAATATGTACTAACTATAAAATAAACGGGGAACTTTTAGAAAGTTGGCCAATTCAGGCGGAATTAATAGAAAAATGTGAACCTGTTTATACTACTATGGAAGGGTGGGAAAAAATAAGTAGAGAAGAATGGTCACAAATAGCTAAAAAAGGTTATGAAGCACTTCCAGAAAGTATGAAAAGATATTTAGAAAAAATAGAAGAAATTCTTGGTACAAAGATTGCTTTAATTTCATTAGGACCAGAACGAAGTGATACTATCGTTTTAGATAAGAACCTATTTGAATTTAAATGATTTTTATAGATTAATATTTTATTTTTTAATATTTTACTATAGATCTCTTTTACTTATAAAAAGATTTAGAAAATCAGTTTCTCTAACACTATTTCATCTCTTAAGGGAATGTCTTTGTACCCTTTTAATGGAATCTCTGGTTTCAGCTTTTTATACTCTTTTATAACATTTACATTAACCTTTTTTATCCAAAATCCTCTAATTTGATAAAAACATAAAGCATTAATATTATCATTAGTAGTTGTGACTTCAATTGACTTTATTTTTTTGCTTTTAGCAAAATTAATAATATGTTTCAATAGTTTAGTTCCAATACCAATATTATTAATTATACTATTGAGAGTAACTATTTCTAAAATATCCTTATGCAAGTTATAAGTTAATAAACCAACTTTTTGATTTTGATAAATAGCTATAAATCCTGGCAGATTATCAGCATAATATACTCTACCTTGAGTAACCACTTTTACTGAAGACCATTCTTTGATGAGTAAAACTTTTATCCAATCATGATCATCTTGTTGAATATCCTTTATGGATATTTGAGCCATAAAACCACTTTAAATAATCTAAATTTTTAAACTCAATCTTTCAATATCTACCTTATTAACTCGAAACCCTTTACCACAGTAAACACAATAAGTGAGTCCCTCTTTCTGAATCTGCTCAGTCATTCGATCTGTGAATTTGTTTCCACATTCACTGCAGAATGCCACATTGACATCAACATCTTGATAAGATTTAGGTTGAGAAATCTCATTTTGTTTTGGTTGGTTTATTGTAGCAGGAGTTTTTTCGTGTATCTCAATGGGCACATTTTCAAGGATTTCCTCTTGCTTTACAGGTTTCGGTTTACCAGAAATTGCATAATAAAGCTCTTTAAAGAGTCTATAAATACCTTTTAATATTGCCTTGAGAAGTAAATAAATACCTTTCAAAAGATAATAGATAAGATATGCTACACCTTTTAGAATATAATAAACTAAAATTACAGTTAAAATTAATATCGCTATTGTACCTATTATCAAACAAATTTGAGTTATTAATGGTAATGATAGAAACCACACTTGGAATTGGGGCCAAACACTTTCAAACCATAGGGAAAAGGAATCAATCCAGTCATTCATCATTTTATTAACCTCTTTTATTCTAAATTTTAATTATTACTTAAATAGAATAAATAGAAATTAAAAATTAAATGAATTGGAGTCCAGTATTTGTTAATTAAGATCTTAAGATTAATCTACACCTTTAAAACATATAAGACCGAATCTATAACAATAGTTCTCAGGAGGCCATTCTATTGGCAAGTTTAGATTTTTCACAGTTTTTGTTACGTGAATTCCAACTGATTCCATAGAATATCTTATTTCATCCGGAAACCTGCAAGGAAGTCTTTCTTCTAATGAACACTTTTTAAAACCTTGGTTCTGACATAATAGGCAATGACCATCCCACAAAATTAATTTTTCATTGTAAATTTGCTGGAAATTTGCTAAAAAAGCGTTAATTTCTTTTTCCATTTCTTCTCGCATATAATTATTAGTATAAAATTCATTCTTTATTGAAATTTCGGTCTTATTTGGAGTCTTTTTCTTTTCCTCCTCAATATGAGCTTTTATATCAAATTTAATATAGATTAGGTATATTTTAGTATATTTTGAGACTCTTTTCTCCATATAAGGAGCTTTGGGCGGACATGCCCAATATTTATTATAATTTGGACATTTAAAATCAGTATCTACACAAAGATTCTGAACTTGGGGATCAAATACTATATCTTTAAATTTTATTTCCAAGAAAGGCATAGATATGTATATAAAATCAATATGAAATAAAATTTCATTTATTATAATTTTTTTCTTAAGTTGGAACTTAAAGATAAAAGTTCAAAGTTAAAATTAGAAATATTCATTATAAAAATTCTTGAAATTCTTGGTTAATAAGAATAACTGTACTAATAAAAAGAAAAATATCCAAAAGCATAATTAAGTAAAAATAATCACGATAGGGATATACATCAGTTACATAACTAAGATCACTAGATAGTATCTCAGTAGAATAATTTATATTTAAAAGATATAAATCGGATAATATGGCAATTATTATAATCAGAAAAGGTATTAAAACAATATTCCCTTTAAAGCTAAGATCCTTATCTTTTCTTTTAGTATAAATGTAGAGAATATTATTAAAAATACTCAAGAAAAGAAAAATCCAAAAGAATATTTGAATTTTGATAAAGTTATTAAATGAATAATAGGATTTTGTAGGACTATCATAGAAGTGGACACCAATAAGATTTAAGGAAAAAGTAAATGTTATATAATAAACACTAAGACCAAAAATTAATATTGAAGTTGTAACAAAAATTAGATTAGCCCATCCCTTGGTGTTCATCTTTAAGTCACCAAAATATAATTAAGAAGTATTTATTTATAAAAATTATTTTTCTTTTCTTAATTGGGTAGTAAAGAAAAAAAGTATTATCCTTCTTCGCCCTTGAACAGCTTCACGAGTAATTTTAATTTGAAATTAAGAGTTTATGGTAAAATATATTTATTCATATTTTTTATATTATTTTTGGAATATTAGATTATTAACAAAGAGATTTTTTTAAAAATTGATAAATATATATTAAAGGAGATTCTAATCCTGATTATGAAAGACAAGAAAATAATTCCTCGATTACAAGTAGCTCTAGATTTAGAAATCTTAGATGATGCATTAAAAATAGCCGATGAAGTTAGTCCTTTTGTAGATATTTTAGAAGCTGGTACACCTTTAATAAAATCAGAGGGTGTTCGAGTAATTTCTGTGTTAAAAAATACTTATCC
>JARRLT010000072.1:0-9196 GCA_037386725.1 Promethearchaeota archaeon | reverse complement strand
AGCTGGACCGGGCAATGGCGGGTGGAAGTGGTCTCTTCTTCAGGGGATGTATTGAAAAGCAAAAGTTTCAGGATTCGGGCACCAATGTAGAGTTTGGAATATGGCAATAAAACCTCCTGTAAATACACCAATAATAATCGATATCGGTTCAGCTTACTGTAAGATTGGTTTTGCTGGGGATTTCAAACCAAGATTTGTTTTTCCAACAATTACTGGAACTGAAAAATATCAAACTGTTATGTTGGATGTTTCTGCGAGAAATGTATATGTTGGAAATGATGCCATGAAGATGCGTGGAGTCCTAAAAATCAAAAGACCCATACAAAGGCAACAAATTATGGATTGGGATGAATATTATGAGATGTTAAACCATATTTTTTATAATCTTCTTAGAGTTGAGTCGATGTCTACTCACCCTGTACTCTATGTTGAATCTCCATTTGTCCAAAATGATACTAAAGAATATATTGCCAGAGTTTTATTTGAAACACACCAAGCAAATAGTTTGATAATGGCACCCTCACCAGTTTTAGCTTGTATTTCTGTAGGACTAACTACCGGATTAGTGATTGAAAGTGGAGATGGTATAACATGGATTGTGCCCATCATTGATGGAAAAATAATTACTCAGGCAGTTCAAAGGCTTTATCTTGCGGGAATGGATATAACAAACAACCTTAAATCTTTATTAATGAGAGAAGGAATAAATATTACTTCTTCAGCCGTAGAAGAGATTTTGAGAGAAATTAAAGAAAAAAACTGTTATTTTGCCATTGATCCCGAAAATCCTCCTCCCGTTAGAGATAATTATCATTACTCCATGCCTGATGGTTCTACTGTAGATATACCCTCACAAATTCTATATGAAGCTCCAGAAGTTTTATTTCAACCCGGAATGATTGGTAGTAATTCTCCAAATATAACTCAAGCTATTATAAAGAGTATTAAAAGTATTAATAAAGAATATTGGAGTGAATTATTATCTCATATTGTATTGTCTGGAGGTAATTTTTATCATCCTGGATTTGAGGAAAGACTAAAAGTAGAATTAAATTCATCAATTCAACAATTAGGACCAATTCCCAAACCAAAAATATATCAAAACTTAACAGAAGATCAAAAATTAGAACCAACAGAGGGTATCAAAAAAACTAAGGATACATGTCCAAACTGTGGAACTATAGTGGATCTCTCTACTACTAATACTTGTCCAAAATGCGGAAATAAGTTGGAATCTCCTAAAATATCAATAAATCTTGATACTACAGGTAATAAAACTATAGTGTGTCCAAGCTGTGGAAGAGAAATTTCTGATAAGGGATCGAAGTTCTGTCCATTCTGCGGAAATTCTCTAGAAGGTATATCTAAGGATTCAAATCCCTCTGAACCAAAAGAAATTTCAGATGTTTCAACTTCTGAATATGATGATCTTTCAAGTGATATAGTTAAATTTTTTATACCAGAAAATCCTCAATATGCAATATTTAATGGAGGATCAATATTAGCAAGTTTACCTTCTTTCCAAAACTTGTTTATTTCTTTAGAGGAATTTCAGAGTGACAAGAATTTACTCTATAGAGATATCAGTGAAATATTTTAACATCTTACCCTCAAAAAGACAATCTTGATTTCTTATCATTTTTCTAAATATTGCTTTCCTCTTTTCATAAATAAGTCTAAGTCTTTCAGTTAATTTTTAATTTGAAGTTATATTTTAAAGTATAAATTTAGAGATTAGTCTTAGGAATTTATTAAAAATGAAACCACGTAACTTTTTAGTGATCCTTTCACCAATAATTATATTATTATTAGTCTGTACTCCATTTGTAGCTGCATTACCTCGAAATACGTACTTAACTAATTTTATAGATCAAAATGCGTTAGACAACAATAACGGATTCTCAAATGCTCCAGGAGGAGATACTATTTCTTATCCTGCTACCTACTATAGCCTATCAATTTTAAATTATTATGGAAAAACTCAATCAGCTATTAATAGCGCTAATTTAAAAGATCACTTAGAGGATGTCTTGAATAATATAGTGGATAATGCCAATCTTAAAATGTATGATTTATTTTATGTGTTAAAGTCATTAAATGCGTTACAATTTACATTTTCTACTAGCTTAAAAAATAAAATAACTGCTTATTTAAATGCTACTGAGCAATCTGGAGGTGGATTTTCTTATACAAAAGAATCAACGACACCAAACCTCATAGCAACTTATATGGCAATGGAATCGTATCAAATGGTTGGCTCAATAATACCAAATAAAACTATACAGAAATCTTGGATTCTTTCATGTTATAATTTAGATGGAGGTTATGGTGGGTCACAAACAGAAGATTCATCGTTACCAAATACATTTTATGCTATATTGTCCTTTGAAGAACTATGGAATATTACTGATTTATCTAATTATAACACCACAACGTTGACGTATTTAAAAGGTTTTTATCAACAGAATGGGGGATATTTGATAGATCACCTTGATACCGTTCCACTTTTAAGTAGCACTTATTATTGCATTAAAGCATTATCTATCATAGACAAAAACCAGATAACTAACAAAGAAAGAACAATATCTTGGATATTAGAGCACCAAAACACTGATGATGGTGGTTTTAGCGAAGTTCGCGAAGGAACGAATGTGCAAAAATCTACAGTTACCTCATCATATTATGCATTTCAAACCTTAATGATATTAAATGCAGTCTCTTATTTAAATGAAGATATTGGGGTTGTTCCTTTTAACTGGGTAATTTTACTCATCATCTTTATAGTTATTGGAGTTGTCATCGTATTGGGCTATTATATTTACAAAAAAAGAAAAATTTAAACGAATTTTTTTATCTTGTTTTATTATTTTATTTGTTAAGATTAAACTTGAATAATTAATAGAAATTTCTAAATAAAATTTAAGGTATTTTTAGATGACAATAATTCTTGATGGGAAAAAACTTGCAGAAACCTTATCTTATAATTTAATGAAGGAAGTTGAAGGATATGTAAAAAAGGGATTAGAACATCCAACCTTAGCTACAATATTAGTTGGTAATAATCCCGCATCAGAACTATATGTAAATCTAAAACATAAAGCATGTAAAAAAATAGGGGTTGAATCAATAATGATTTCAATACCTGAAGATGTATCTGTTGATGTAATCCGGAACAGAATAGATATATTAAATACAAATAATAATGTTCATGGAATATTGTTACAGGTACCTTTACCCTCCCATCTTTCAAAATATGAGTCGGAGTTAATTCAAAGGATTTCGCCCAAAAAGGATATTGATGGTTTTAATAATGAAAATAGAGGAAAATTATTTGAATATAATGAAGAATTAGCTGCTTGTACTCCTAAAGGCATTATTACACTTTTAGAGCATTATAATATACAAATTGAAGGTAAACATGTGGTAATAGTGAATCGCTCAAATTTAGTCGGAAAACCTTTAATTTTCATGTTTTTAAAAAGAAATGGAACTGTATCTATCTGTCATACTAAAACTAATGATATTGATCGATATATTAAGCAAGCTGATATTCTTATTGTAGCCGTTGGAGTACCAAATTTCATTACAAGAGAAAAAATTAAAGATGATGCCGTAATTGTCGATGTGGGAACAAATCGAGTGAATGGAAAACTTTGTGGAGATGTAGATTATAATGGTGTTTTTGATAAAGTAAAAGCTATAACACCTAATCCAGGAGGGGTTGGTCCCATGACAATCTATTCCCTAATGGAAAATACTCTTACTGTATATAAAAAGCAAATGAATATTGAATAAATAAATCGATGAAAATAATACCTCAAGTATAAAAAAATAAAAGTAAGAAAATTGATTATTAGTAATAAATATCTGTAAAAATATCTAAGTTAATATGTAAATAAAAGAAATATTTTTTCACGAGATTATTAAGTTATGGCTGTCTTAGAAACAGGAATTAATGTTGGAAACCGAAATTTAATCGAAATTAAATATTATTCCGCATCAGATGGAATTTTAGATCCGAATCTTCGAGCGGGATTTCTCTCCGCTTTAGAAAGTTTTACGAATGAAGTATTTGGAGATGATATCAATGTAGTTTCTCTTGCTTCATTTAAGCTCGTATGTTTTTCTGAAATGATTTCGCTTCCCACTCCTGATGAAACTAATAACAGTGAACCATTATTATGTTATGCCATAATTGAAAAGGAAACTGATCCAGAAGTTATTAAAAAGCATTTAAAACAAATAACCTCTCATTTTTTAAATAGATATTCTCTTAATGACATTTTTTCCAAGAAATCAAAATTCTTCACAAATTTCAATTCGCGAATAAATGAAATATTCGGAGATTTACGATTAAAAACTGAAGATAGATTTAGATCTTTATTTTAAGGTATTATATATTAAAATAATTAAGAAAATAACTGATTGTCTATGTCAAGCAACATTGGACCTGAAGCAAGAGCAGCTTACGAGAAATATTTAGACGCAGAGGGATTAGAAGAGCGGATTAAGCGTTTAGAAGAATTTATTTCACTTGTTCCCAAGCATAAGGCTACAGAGAATATTGTCGCATTAAACAAATCCCGTCTCGCTAAATTACGTAGAGAATTAGAAAATAGAGACAAACGAACGTCTACTTCTCAAGTTGTGAGTCCCTTTTCTATTAAAAAGGAGGGAATTCAGATAATTTTAGTTAGTGCTTATTATAGTCCTGGAGTTGGAAAAACTTCTCTATTAAATTATTTAACTGGAGCTGCAAAAGATGGAATTGGAAGATACACTTCTGAACCAGAAATAGGGGTCTATAAATACAAAAAGATTCGTTTTCAATTTGTAGATATGCCTCCACTGATGGAAGATGCATCTAAAGGTGTAGCAAATGGAAAAGAAATCCTTTCTCAATTAAGATCTTGTGATTTAATCGTTATATGTGTTGATCTTAGTCGAAATATTGAACGTCAAATGGAGCTTATTTTAACTGAACTAAATAAGGCAGATATAAGAATAAATATTGATGATCCCCCGATAGATATTGAAAAAACGGGATCCAATAGAATTCAAATTTTTTATTTGACTTCGGAAGCAAAAGAAAGTATGATTTTAACGGATAAAGTCAAAGAAATAATATATGAGAATGGAATTAGAAACTGTATTGTAAAAGTTTATGGGCCTATTACTTTAAATGATGTTGTTGATGCATTGAGCCCCTCGGTAGTTTATAAAAAGTCAATTATAATAGGAACAAAAGGTGATTTACCTCACACCGAAGAAAATTTTGAAAAGTTAAAGAAATTATTCTGTGATAAATTTTCTATAATTATAGGTTCTAGTGTTCATAAAGACATCTTTCCAGATAATTTTGGTAATATTATTTTAGATATATTAAATAAAATTAGAATCTTTACAATGAATAATTCGCGAGTAGCCGAGAAACCATTACTTTTAGAAAAGAATTCACGAGTTCGGGATGTTGCTAGGAAAATACATAGAAGTTTTCTGGAAAAATTTGATTATGCCGTTGTTATACGAGAAGGAGCTCGACAACCCAAAAAAAGAGTAGGACTAGACTATGAGGTTGAGGATGAGGATATAGTGGAAATCCATACAATTTAAATTTCTAAAATCCTATATAATTAAACATATTATTCAATATATGAATTGATATCATCACTAAGATTTACGATTTTTGATATAGTTTCAGAAAAATTTTTTTGTTTTTTCTTTTCCTTATCAATTAACATTGAAGCCATCTTTTTATAATATTTCCAATTATCAGTTTTTGTTACTAGTTTAAGTTTCATACTAAATGAGTATAGGTTTAGATAACCATCTTTATAGTCTCCCATATTAAGAGGTTTTGCACCAAGGGTCTTTACAGCCTCAGAGATTGCTTCTTTAGTTTTTTTAAGAAAATGACCTAATTTAAATTTAGCATCTTTAATTTGCTTTCTTAAATCTTTAATTTTTTCCTGATAACTAAAAAAACTTTCTTCATCTCTAAGCTTTTCTGATAAATTCATTATTTGTTTCGCTTTATCAATTTTAAACTTAAGATTTTGGGTAATATTAAATTCTTTGATTAAATCATTACGTTCATCCTCAATTTCTAATGTTTCTTCTTCGGTTAGTTTAGCTTTATGAGCCCAGATTGCTTTAAATAACCCTTCAGCCTTATCGGTGAATGAACCTTTATCGAAAAGCTTTTTATTTGATTCTATTAGTTGTAGGAGGGGATCATTTAGACCTTTTAGATCTTCTTTATTTCCATTCCATTCAATAATAAGATTTCTATAGTTATCAATTATTTTGATGATTTTAGGAATTAACTTATCTATCGCTTTAGCATCAGTTTTATCTGCTATGAGGATAAGATCAATTTCAAGATCCGAGAGGTTTGTTATAAAAATTGTGTAATCACTTAAAGCAATATTTTTCAATTCTTTAGAATCATCTAAAACAAGTTCAGATACTAAGGTTTTAACTGCAGAAAAGAAAGAGAAAAAGAGATCCATATTTCCTGAATCTATTTCATGAAAATTCATTTCATATATTTTTTTCTTTTGCAACTTTTTAAATAATAATATATAGACTTTGAATTTTTTAAACTTTTATTAATAAAAAGTGGAGTTATTTTATCTTTTGATTTTTTCCACATACGTAGGAATTGATTTTAATTCTTCAACATATCTTCTGTCCAAATGTTCTATTCCTTCGGCTATACTTTTAATACTTTCAAACGAATATATTAAACTTTCCAAATAATCAATTATATCTCCTTTAAAAACGAGAATTTCATATTCGCGCTCTAAGAAATTTAGAATGTCTTCAACGGAAAACCCTCTTTCCATTCTCAAATCTAAAATATTTTTTTCCAAAGTTAACCTTCCACATTCACAGTAGGGAGAATCTTTGCACTTGCAATTAAAAATATCATTAATCCATTTTAGGATTAATTGAATAAATTCTTTGGAAAATTTTTTACGTTTTTTAACATATTCAGCATCCATAAGTGAGAGAACACTCGCACTAAAGAAATTATTTGAAAAATATTTCATATTTACATTTTTGGATAAATCTGCTACAACTGTTTTTGATAGATAAACATTTCGTAAGGGTTTTAATTCTAAAACAATTTCTTTTATTGATTTTTCCCCTTTCCTCAGATGTTTTATAATATCAAATCCTTCCTCAACTGTAAAAAAAGATTTAGCCAATGCTCGTCCTAATTGAGTGATTTTTAATTTTCCCGTATTTTTCCTTTCTATTACTTTTAAATTATTCAATTTTTTTAAGAGAGCATCTAGATTATAATCTCCATTAATTAAGTTCATATAGAATTTATTAAGTAACCCTTGAACTATTGGGTTATTATACATAGAAACAAATGCTAATAATTCAGTTAAAGATCTGTCCTCATTTGGTTCTAATTCGAAATCTTTTATTTTCCCATTCAAAAGGCGTATAGCGATATTTTCCTCTGTTTTTTCCATTTGTGGAGAATAAACTTTTTCAGGTTGTACAAGCAAATATGCATATCCTTTATCATGTTTTTTTAGTCTTCCCGCTCTACCTAGCATTTGTTCAAAATCAGCAACTGTTAACCATTTTATACCCATTGCTAATGATTCAAATATTACTTGACTTGCAGGGAAATCAACGCCCGCAGCTAATGCTGCAGTGGCAACCACACCGGCGATATGTTGATTTTGAAATTTATCTTCAATCAACTTTCTTTCCTCATTTGTTAAACCAGAATGGTAAGGTTCTACCCGTAACCCACGTTTCTGGAGATAACTAGAAATAGATTCGCATTTTTTTCTGGTATTTGTAAATACTATGGATTGACCTTTATATCCGAAGGTTGACTTTTGAGAAAAAGCAGTTCTAACTAACCTTAGAATGTATTTAATTTTCACTTTTTCATTTAAACATAATATTAAATGCCTTTCTACAGGAACTGGACGATTAGAGTATTTTATTAATATAGATTGTAATTTTCGAGCTAAAATTTTTGGTTCTCCAATTGTGGCACTCAGATAAAGAAATTGAGCATTTGGATAAAGGATTTTTAAGCGACCAATCAAACCATCTAAGATAAAACCACGTTCAGGATCTATTAATGTTTGTATCTCATCAACTACAACAGTTTTAATCCCATCTAAAGAATTCTTGTTTCCACTCCTAAGGATAAAATCTATAGCTTCATACGTTCCGATGATTATATCTGCATCCTTTAAGTCATCTAAACTCTTCTCTACTTGGGATCCTAAAAGAGATTCGCCAACTTTTTTTACTACTTTTATTCCTAATTTTGAATATTTTTCTTTAAACTCTTCTTCACGAACATTAGCAAGAGCTACAATGGGTACAAGATAAAGCATTTTTTGACTTGATTCAGAATCTTCATTTTTTAAGATTTTCGACACTCCAGCAATTTCTCCAATTAAAGTTTTTCCTCCAGAAGTTGGAGCCATTATTAGTTGGTTAATATGTTCAGACAATAAACCATTTTCCACAGAGATAGCTTGGATTGGTAATAATTGCTTTATCCCAATTTCATTTAAAAGATTTTTAAATGCTCGAGATATATCAAGATTTTTGAGAGAATAATTAAGATATTTTTTATTAATTGGTGGAGATTTTTCAATATCGTAAAGAGTCATATCCTTATTAAATATGGGATCGAAATCCGGTTTAAATGACTCGAGTACTTTTTTTACATCCTTAAACTTCAAAATCATATGTCGAAAGAAATTTTTTAATTTAGGGCTTACTTTCCCTTGAGAAACCAATCCACGTACGCTTGCCTGTCGTAAGATTATTTCTAAAGCACATTCTGGGCATATTGTTTGTCTTTTTATATTTTTAATTTGAATTCCTTTTTTAAGGATTTTGAATTTATTTTTCTCAAGACAAGATTTGCAAAAGGTTAATCTAATAACTTTTTCCAAATTAAAGTGAAGGTTTTTAAGCATCTCCAAAATAGGTGCTATATCTTCATTTTTTGTTTGATCAGAAAAGGCGATATACTGAATCTTTTCTCCGAAGAGGAACTTCTTAAAAAGGCGTGGATCAACTGGTTTTGGTGTATCATCATCTTGGATTTTTTCAAATCGCAAAGCTCTCATTTTTTCTTTCATATCCAATCCGAAAAGAACTGTCCCTCGAAAAAAAGGATCTTTAATTTCAATGCATA
>JARRLT010000071.1:0-9712 GCA_037386725.1 Promethearchaeota archaeon | reverse complement strand
TGCACATCTTTAACTTTTCCATCATCACCAAGTACAACTCGTAATCCACCATGTCCTTCTAATCGAGTAACTGGTTCTACTTCTATTTCTTTAACCATTATTCTTCATCCTCAATAAATTTATCATGTCTTTTATATCCTAATGTACTATCTGCCAAAGTAAATCTATTAAATAACCCCGCGGGATCTTTTATCATATTACTTACTTCTTGGGGATCCTTTTCAGCTGTTAAAGAACCTAAGGTGCTTATAAATTTAGCACCTTGATCTTTTACTCCTACTGGAGGACCATAGCAACCTAAACAAGGAGCATTTGCTTTATTAGGACATCTTGTACCACATCCTGCTTGAGTGACTGGTCCTAAACAGATATATCCTTGTTCCAGAAAGCAATCTTCCCTATTTGGTAATCCTTCATAATCTCGTTTCAAATCGACTGGAACTTTATCCACAACTTCTCTCTCGCAATGACTACATACTGTTTTTGAACTAAATTTGAAGTGAAGATCATCTTTTAAGAGAAATAAAGCCTTTCCAATAATGTCATCAATTACATTATTACCCGTAGGTTTTGTATCGAGAATCATTTTTAATCCATTATTGGTTTTTATTTCTTTCACTTTAAAAGATTCAGGTTCATATGCTAAACGTTGAATTAAATCTCCTCTAAAATAAAAATTTGTAATGTTAGCAACTCCTAAATATACATCAAGAAAATGTTGAAGACTAGCCGCAATATCCTCATCTAATATTTCTGTATCAATGATCATATTTTTTAATAATTCTACTTTTTCACTTGGATTATTTGTTGGGCGATAACATCCATAACAGAAATCTCCTTGATTTGGGCACATTAATTCACAGCCTGCAGCAGTAATTGGGCCATAACATAACTCTCCCTTCTCAAGAAAGCACCCATTTTTAAACAAATCACAAGTTGCACATACATTATCCTCTTTATTTACTTCTGGTGTCTCTCCAACCATGCTAAGCAAATAAGAAATTGCTGCTACAATATTATTAGTTGTTGGGGGACAACCTGGGATAAAGACGTCCACATCAATAATTTCTTTAATATTTATTATATGATCTTCAAATCCAGGAACATTTTCGGTTGGTTCTTTAGGATTTTCATCAGTGATTGATTCAGTTTCTTTGAATTTTCTGTCCACTAATTCTTCAATATCATAGAGATTTGCGAGCCCTTTAACACTTCCATAACAGGCACAAGCACCAATTGCTACAATTATTTGGCATTTTTTCCTCATTAATTTGACATTTTCTGTATCTTGTTTAGTTCTTGCTACGCCTTCGAGAAAGCCTACTACAATTTCTCCATCCGTTCTATTCACAAGTGATTCATGTTTCATGTCTATAACAGCTGGCCAGTATACAATATCTAATTCGGGTAAGATTGGTAAAAGTCCGAGGTGAGCGTTCAAAAGACTCTGATGACAGCCCCAGCAACTACTTAATTGCATAAATGCTGTTTTTATTGGCATGTTTCTTTTTTCCTAACTATTTTCTTTTTTAATATAACTTATTTTTTCTAATTTTAAATTGATTAAAAAATTTGTTAAATTGATGTTATATACATTAACCAAACTATCAATAAAACAAATCGAACAATAATGTCTCAACATAGTTTAAAGGTAAATAAAAATTAAAAATAATTCTTAATAAAAATAACTTTTACTTATATAAAACATAAATTATCAACCAAATCTTTAAAATAATTAAGAGTTTTTATCTTTAAAGGTAATGAGGTATCTCTTCTTCATATTCAATTGATTCCTCTAAGTAAGGTTTTATAACCTTAATACCAAGGAGTACAAACGGAATTAATGACCATTCCACAATTATAGAGATGATAAATGGAGCAGTTTGAGCAAATGAATCCCAGAAAAATCCACCTATAATTGGTCCAATGGCAAATCCTAAATTTTGAAGGGTTGATAAGCTTCCAAAAATCTTACCCCTATGAGACTTGGAGACTCTACTTAAGAATGCGATTAGAACAAAATTTGTGAATAACATTATTGTTTGATCTATTATTAATAAGATAGAAAATATCCATAATTCTTGAGCAATTATCACAAATAATGTAACAATCCCTCCGATAAAGCTTGGTAATGCTAAGGCAAAATAGATATTCACATCATCCGCAACGTTGCCAAGCAATGGAGCAATTAATGTTCCAATAAGTGATGTCGGTAGAAAAATTAATGCAACAAGAGTCGGGTTATTATTGATATTTTCCAAAATATAAGGTTGGATAAACGGTTTGGCAATACCATTGTTTATAGAACTTAAAAATAAGGTAAAAAATAGTAGTATTATTCCTAAGATAAATAACCTTGATATTGATTTTTTCTGACTTCCAATTTCGATGGATTCAGTTTTATTTTTTTCAGTCACATTAAGAGTATTTGAATATTCGAATTCTTTTGATTCATCAACATTTTTTATAAAATTAATACCAGCATAGAAGTTAGCTATACCAAATAGTGGAATCGATAAATACATTAAAAAAGGATTGTTTGAGAGAAAAAATGTAGCAAATACAAAGAAAAATAGTCCAATTAACGCACCAATGAGCATACCAATACCCATCGCAAACCTTCTGTAGGCAAAAGCAGAGGACCTGTGATATTTTGAGGATTTATCAGAAATTAAAGAATCTAATGGAATCCAAAAAAATCCAGCCCCAAAACCTAGGGCAAAACCACTTATATACATCCCCATGAGAGATGTAGTGATAATGGCTGCATATAATCCAAAATAAGATATACCTCGACCAAATGAACCAGCTAAAACCAATGCTTTTCGGGACATAAAATCCGAAAGATATCCTACAAACGAAGAACTTACCATGCTTCCAATCGTGAGAAGAGAAAAGAATATACCTAATTGAGTACCACTTGATTTTAATATTTGATTAGCAAAATAGATCATAATGAACTCTATAAAGAAGAATCCTAAGGAATTCCATATTATAATTCGGATCATCGCTTTAAAATCTGAACTATACTTTTTACTGGAGGATATTTTCTTTTTCCTACGTGAAACTTTTTTCTCTTTATGTGACTCTAATTGCATTGGATATTTTTTGGAAAGAATTATTAGAGAAAAATTTATCTCAAATTTTAGAAGATAGAGGAAGTTAATAAAATTTTAAATTGTATTGATTTCTTTAAAATTACTAAAAATATACTTTTCTAAAAGCTTCACTTTGATATATAGATTCTTTCTGGGTGAGAATAAATATTCATTCTAGATCCTCGGACAAATCCAATTAAAGTTAATCCATAACCAAAAGCTAAACGTATACCTGATTCTATTCCCGCAGAAAGAGAGGCCATAATTGGGATATGTGCCTTTATTGCTTTTAGAACAGAATCTCCGGTTAATCTACCCGTAGTTGTTAGGATTTTATTATTAAATGGAACATTTCTAAGTAATAAATCTCCTATAACTTTATCAATTGCATTATGTCTTCCTATATCTTCCTTTACACTTTCAACTTCATTTAATAAGTTAAAGATGGCAGCCCCATGACAACCTCCTGTTTTCCTATATAAGATAGTCTCAATCTGCATTTTTTTAATTGCGCTATAAATGAAATCTGCATCAATTTTAATTTCTTCTTTTGATTTTAGTAATTCCTTATCTTTTTCTAAAGATTTCTTTATCATATCTCTCCAAGGTGACGAAATTCCACATGTTGTATCAACAACCCGACTTACCGGATTCATCTTAATTGAATCAATATTCACTTCAATTGAGTTATTTAGTTCAATATTAATCTTATTATCTAATGAGTTAACATTTATGTTTTTTATATCCTTAGCTCTTTCTATTATACCTATGGTAAATAAAAACCCCGCAGCTAATTCTTTTAGATCTTTAGGTAAGCAAATGATGTTTACTAAAGGAGAATTATTCACAATTATATCAATGGATTGTTCGATAAGGACTTCATCTTCCAATTGTATTTTCTTATTCTTTTTTATACGCGTAACATGAATTTTTCTTTTGAACATACTAAACTTACTCTCTTATTATTATCACAACTTTTAAAAATTTTGGATTAATTTAATTTTTCGTCCTTATTTTTAATATTTTCAAGAATTATCTAAATTATTTTTACCAAATAATTTTTAAAAAATTATATCAAATTGTTGAATTAAGATGATCTTTTGAAATATGGAAAGATCCATGTAATACTTTTATTCAACATAAAAAGTTAAAAATAGGTCTTATTATTTTATGTTCTAATTTTTAAAAAAAGTAAAATAAGTAAAATAAAAATTTTATGCAGCGATATACAATCTTCCTTTTGATTCTTTACTTACTGAATGATCTCCCGAATACTCTATAAACTTTCCTGTTATCTTATCACCATTGGGGAGTTCTATTTCTTCCACTTCTCCAACTTTCTTGTAAGAGGGTAATTTTCGACTAACTTTTCCTTTAATAACAATAGTACCTCTAGATTGATCGGCGCCAGTACATCTATCAACATCTCCTTCGACAACAATAGTACCACCGTGATTATGAATTCCTAAAAAGGATCCAGCACCACCACAATATAAGGTTGGCCACTTGTTTCCTCCTTTTGAGTTAACAGCCCATAACATTGCTTCATTTCCAATTTTTCCTTTTACTCTGATAACACCATTTTTCATACCTTTCCAGAATCCCCGATATGCTGATCCTACATAATGACCCGCGTTGCCGTTAATTGTAAGTTCGCCTCCTTCTAACATAGCACCAGCCCAATCTCCCGCATTTCCCTCAACTGTGATTTTCCCGCCTTTCATTTGATTTCCTATATGCATCCCCACATTTCCGTTAACGAGAATTTCTCCTCCTGTCATTTTTTCTCCGATTCTTTTTACATTGGAGAGATCTCCCTCAATAATAATTTTTGTGTCTTCCTTAGAACCAGATTTTCCTGAAACATCGAAAAAATCACTAAGTTTTACTATTTCATTTCCTAGGAAAAGTTCAAAGCCTTTAATTTCCTTCAAAGTTTTCCCTGCAAAATTATCTGGAGTAATAACATCGGCTTCTAATGGATATTTTGAATTCTTTTTAAATTTTAATTTTATTTCTGGCATGGTTTACTCACCCTTTTTTTCTTTAACTTTTTCTATTAGCTTTTCAAGAATTTCTGAGTCTCTAAGGCATTCCCCAGGTGCATCTTTAACTTTTCGCAATCTTAAGGGAACATGATCCATTCGATATGCTGTTCCATCACATTCAATCCCAGCCATTGCTGGTGGAAGAACTACATCTGCATTCAAAGATGTAGGGGTTTCATGAGGTTCAATAGCAATCAAGGGATATTTGAACAAATTTCTTACTGAAGCAGCGGGAAAATTACTTGCTGGATCAGAGGCTACAATTAAAGAAGAATCAATTTCATCTCTCATCAATAAATCGACAGAACTAAATTCTCCAGGATTATAACGAGGGTATCCACGAGAGAAATCAATTGAATAAGCGTATCCTGTATTCCATGTGAACACCGTATTAGCTCCGCTTACATTGTAATGACCTCTCATTGGTGTAATCAAAAATTTGGTATAATCATTTAATTCTCGGGTCAAACAAATTGCCGTATCAATATTTCTATGATGTGCTAAAGATTGAGTAAGACCCATTCCAAAGAATATAACTCCATATCTGGCCGATTTAAGAATCCCAAGTAATTTTTTAATATGTTCCATAGGAACTCCAGATATTTCTTTATCATCAAGTTCTACACCTCTTAAAAGGGCTCGAATCGCATTTAATAATTCATAATCTTCATTTGGATTTACTTGAATGAATAAATCAGCAATTTGAGCTGTATGAGTATTTCTGGGATCAACTACAACAACATATCTATCATTTCTTCCATCTTTTCTAAAATATCCTCTCACAAATTGGCTATACCTTCCTAAATGACGAGGATGAGCATGAACTGGATTACATCCCCAGAAAATTACTAAATCTGCTCTATTCTTATATTCACCAAGGGTTGATGATGGAACTCCAACATCTTGTTCCGCTAATAAGGTGGGCCCATGACATACAGATGCAGTATTATCTAATATGCCACCGAGTATTTCAGCTAGCTCTACCCCTTTTCCTTGAGCTTCACATTCAGTACTTGAAAATCCATACATTAAAGGTCTTTTTGATTTCACTAATATATCAGCTGCTTTATCGATTGCTTCTTCCCAAGTTGCTTCTTTTAGTTCTCCCTCTTTCCTAATCATAGGTTTCTCATATCGATGAGGACTAGGATTTGAAGAGAAGAATTTTTTAGTGCCAATCTGACAACCATTTCTTACCTCTATAACCTCGTTTGAAGCAACGTCCACCTCTAAATCATCACATAGTGTACCACAGAATGGACATACCACATCGTAGATTGTTCGGACTTTTCTTTCAACCATTTTAATAAAGCCTTTTTAGATTAATATTAATCTGATTTAATTTTTTAATTTTAAAATTCTGAATAGATCTATTTAATTTCAATTAAATCATAATTATGATTATTTATGAGAAAGCATATTTTTTTATAAAATTTGTTAATGAATTGTAATAAAAATATGAATTTTTATAAACCCCCTCTTCAACACATTTCAAAAAATTTCCGGCAGAAACAGGAGCTTTATTCTGGAAAATTTCTACCTCTATATTTCCAATTTCTGTTTTTTATTCCTTTAATTGGCTTATTAATTGAACAGCATCTAATACTTTCCCATTCTTCACAACCTCAACTTTAGCCTTCATTCCTTTGAAGGTAGGTGTTCCACAAGATTGAGAATCTGGATTTACCACTTGATTAGCCCAAGGTCCCATAGGGATAAAAATAACACCAGGATGAGGGCCTTCATCTGAAATGGTAGAATAAACAGTTACTTCTCCATAGTCAGTTATGATTTTTACAGGAGTTCCAACAAGGCAATCAAGTTTCTTAAAGTCGTTTTTATCAAAAGCACATAATGCTGCGGCACGAACGTTTTCTCTACTCGTTTTACCACCCTCAAGTGCAACTCCTTGATTTATCGTTCTACCAGTTAATAAAGTTACACCATCTAAACTCATTTTTTCGATCCCTCCTTCCCTTCACTCCATCTAAGGGTTTTTAATCGTGTTAAGAGAGGTTCCCAGTAAATTTCATTATAATTTCCCGAAAATCTTACATTGGTAATTTTTAATTTCATTGCACCTGTTGGACAAACATTGTCACAAGCTCCACAGGCAATACATTTATCCGAATCAACTACTACATTTGGAGTTCTTTCCCAACCCTTCTCTGACTTTTTAGGAACTGTAATTGCTCCCGAAGGACACACAATAGCGCAAGATTGACATCCACCCGCACATTCTTCATCAACGACACTCACTTCTGCTTCTGTATAATTTCTTACGGTTCTTTTTACTCCTTCGTTATCGGTAATTTCTTTGAATTCGATATCTAATTTTGGAACTGCTTCTTGTAAAACAAGAGGGATCTCCTTTAAAGGAATTTCTTTTCCATCCTTTTTAAGGGTTAATGCACTAAAAGGACACATATAGACGCAAGTTCCACAAAATACACACTTCTTGGGATCGTACACTTCTGGAATAATATCTACGGTAGTTGGAAAACGTTTTGTTGCCGCAATTGGTCCTCTTTGAACAGCTTCCTTCGGACAAACTCGACCACAAGTTCCACATCCCGTACATTTCTCCCTATTAAGAATTAATTCAAGATCCTCTTTTAGAAACTTTACTTTAACCCTTTCTTCTTCTTTTGATATAGTCCTTGATATCTTAGGGAATGACATTTAAAATCCTTTTTAAAATAATATGATTAGTAATAAACTCTTATTTTTTAGAAAGTATATTGTAATAAAAAACTTCTCATATAAGGATATAATCAATTCGTTTTTACAATAGAATGTAAAGTTGGTAGGACTAACCAAAATAAAAAGAAAGATAATTAAGTTATTTAATAAAGATCATTTTAACCTTTGTTGGTAGAATAAATCCAAGGTAAAATTCAAATGCGCTTGATATTGTAATTAATCTTCCAATAATTAAAAGAATTGGAGAATAATTACTAAAGACCGAAAGCATACCACCAATAAGATAAGAAATAAAGGCTATTATAAGAAACTTACCTTTTAATTGAATATCCCTTTTCTCTGACTTTAATGATTCACGTGCAAACAATATCCCAGTAACCAACACTATAATTAAGTGGGGTAAAATATATATTAGTAACAGTGGTCCATAATCAATATCAAAAGCTCCACTAATGCTACCTAGTATCGCGGGTCTAATAAAAAGAAAACAGAAGAAAACAATCATAAAAACGATTTCTATACATATAAAAATAAACAGAATTAGTTTCTGTCTGCTTTTATATATTAGATTGGTAATGACTATAATCCATAAAATTACACCAAAAGGTAGAAAGAAATAACCTATAACTAAGTGAGGAATTATACTTAAACCATTTCCAAAAGTAAAGTATGAAATAAAAGAAACCGATTGAGCGATCCAAGGCTCACAAAGGATTATCCATGAGATTCCCAATAATATAAGGTTAAAGTCTTTGATTTTAGTGTAACGAAATGCAATTATTAAACCCACTGCAACAGAACTTATCACGAATATAGAACTCATTACACCATTTAAGTAATCCAATATTCCCAAAACCATGTTAGTAAAATCAACTTTTTACTTGTCAAATAAATTTGATTGAAAATAATCACAAAAATACTGATATAAAAATGTTTACCTATTTTTTCTCATTTGGTTAAATTTTTACTTTCCATATTTCAAAGTTACGTATGAACAATATTTGAGGTGTTACTCTTATTTACATTACTCTTCATAAATATTATTTTTTTAAACAGAAGTTAAATAAAATGTAATAATTCACTGAGAAAATTATTTCCGTAAAGGTCCAATTAGAAGAAATCAGAATAATTGGTAGTGCTTTTGAACAGATTTAACATTATTAGTTTATATAATTAAAAATAAAAAGAGTTAGTTCAATGATTTTAGTCTTTTCATAGAATTATCTGTTACTCTTTATTGTATTTTATTTTTCTTTCGTTTTACCTATTTGTTGGAGTTGATTTACCTTAAATTTCTTTTGAAAATATTGATGTCGCTTATAATTTTTGGGATCACAATATTTTTCATTAACTAATACTGCATTTGTTGGACAAAAGTTATAACATCTCATACAATATGTACAATTCTCGCCAAACTGAAACTTTTCTCCATTAAATGAGATATTTTGAGTTGGACATTGATCTCTACATAACATACATTCATTACAAAATTGAGAATCAATGCTAAAATTCAGAAGTTTATCTAAAGTCCAATCCATACCAACTCTTTGCATCCATCCCCCTAGTTTTCCTAAAATATTCCAACGTCCTTCAAGATGCTTTTTATTAGTGGTTATTATGGAATAAAAATCCTTTAATTTTTCAATTGCTCTCTTTTTCCTTTTCTCGAGTTTTTCATTCTCAACAGGATTATAACGAAAGTATGGAACGCTAATATTTGAAGCCATCCTGACATTAATCGCTCCTTTTAATTCACTTTTATAATCTTCATTTAAAAGTATATCTTTCAATAAATTGAATGCATGCGTAAAAGATATCTTTATAAGAATTCTTAATAATTTAATCACATCCAAAACAATTTTT
>JARRLT010000070.1:619-13377 GCA_037386725.1 Promethearchaeota archaeon | reverse complement strand
CCGTTATGGATTCAAAAGGAATTGTAATTAATTCCATATTTGAAATTATTCCTGCCTCCCTATTGCCTTCATATATAAAATCCCCATGAATTATTTTTGTATTTGTAATTGAACAAGCAATATAGAACCATATATCCACATATCGAAGCCCACCAGAGACATTAATTATTATTTCATCGAAACCTTTTAATTTTTGTTGATATATAAGATGAATAAGCTCAGCAATTGGTTTGGTTTGTATATTGAAACTAAATTTAACATTTTCAACTTCGAGTTTTCTCTCTTTATAGTATTTTGTTAATTTTGAAAGTGTATTTTTTGCTTCGGGTATTCCGGGGAGTCTTTCAACTTCGGTTATAAATATAATTTTTTGAGTTATTTCTTTATCGATAGAAAGGATCAATTTATCCGGTGAATGACCTACTAACACTATTTGACAATATTTTTTATTCATTTTTCTGCTCATTTTTTAGGTAATTATTATTCATATAAGATTTTAAGATTAATAATTATTAATAAATATTTAATAATCTTATTTATTAGTTATGTTCACTTTTTTAGAAATATAATTATAAAATAATATTTATATTATGAAATCAATTTGTTAAAAAAATTATTTATTAGGATCTCTGAAAAAAATTATCTTAAAAAAACTGCGAATCAGATAGAAATGAAGAATCGTAATTTAGATTAAATTTAGTTATTCCCAATTGTTGGGATTTCACATTTCAATACATTTCTAAGACGAAAAGATCCTTTTATAATATTATTTTAAAATAACAAATGGTATTTAAATTCCCAATAAAAAATATGAAGTGATAAAAAATAAAAGATCTTGATAAAACAATTAACTTTATTTCTTACTTAGAAAAAGTTGTTTTAGTATTGATTATATGTGGATTAATTTCTTCATTAATATCCGTTATAGGATTTAGTTTGATTTCAAATTTCAATTTTACCTTCATAATTTCATTAATCTCATTAATATTAATGTCAATTTTTTTAGTGGAATACTTTTTTAAAAATGGAATTAAGGGTAGAATCTCTAATATTCAAAAAGATTATATCGATTTAATTAATAATAAGAAAGAATTATTAAAGAAGGATTATGCCAAAAAAAGAGATGAACTTGATGATTTATATAATAACCTACTTAATGAAGTAGAAAATCAAAAACTATTTTATTCCCAACAAAAAGAGTATTATTCAATTAAATCAAATTTAATCAAGTTTAAAGCAATGATGGATTACTATTCTATACAGATTAATGAGGATAGCATTTATTCTCATTTAAAGGAGAATTTTAAAGGAGAAATAGAAATTGAAGTTGTTTCAGATTATTTGCAAAAATATGAGAAAATTCCAAAATCAATTTTTAAATTATTATATAATGAATATTACTCAAAACCTAATGATAAGATCTGGCAAAAGATCAAAACAAATCCAAAATTGATTGATTATATAATTCAGATAATGATAAAAGCTGACAAAATTACACCTAAATATAAAAAGATACCCCTTAATATAATAATCAGAATAATGGAATCACAAAATATAATTTCTATTGATATCATAAATCAAAACATCAATTATATTGCACAATTTGTAACCGAAATTGACTCTTTTTATTCATACTTGAAGGAAGAACAAATATTATATAAAGAATATATATTATGGGAAGAAATTCTTAAATGGAAAGACATATTCATTTATAAACCCAAGTTTAATGAAGATTATTGGAAAGCTTTTACCAATTGCATTCAATTAAATATAGAAATAAAATATGATATAGAAATTAAACACGTTATATTATTTTATTATCTTGAGAAAATAAAATCTGAAATCCTTAAATCTTTCGCAAAAAAGATAAGCGATTCTGAAGTTTCTTCAAAAATATTATTTTTTATTTCGAGGAATATTGAAAACGATAAATTGGGAGATTTTATTTCCGAAAAGGAAAAGGAAATCATAGAATCAGTTGAGAAAATTAAGATTAAATCATTTTTTGAAATCTTTCATGAGCAGCTTAGTAAAGGTAACTTCATAATTGATAGTAATGATCTATTTAAAATTCATGTAAACGAAGGAGTTTTCGATTTATCTTATTTAAATCGATTATTTTTTAATCCTTTAAACCCTATTGATTTTGAATATGCCTTCAACTATTATTTTACTCTTAATACAACAATTACATCATTATTAAGAACTCTAAAAATGGAAGGAAAGCAAACTTTGTTTTTATTAACTTTTACCTCCAAAAAGGGAAGAGGAGGGATTGCTAAAGCAATTAATGAACTTACCAATGAAGAAATATTTCCTGGCCTGGCAAATAAATATGAATTACTCCAATATAGTGATAATGCCAGAATTGGCATTTCAAAAGAGAAAATATTTAATATAGAAGATTTAAGGAAGGAAATGCTTATAGATTTAAAGAAAACCATCCCTAAATTAGATGTGGCTAATGAACTAAACGAATCAATTATTGATTTAATAGAAAAATGTTATGTTCCAATTCAAATACTAAATCCTGAAGAAATTGATGACCTTAAGGCAAAATGTAATGACTTTATTAACTTGAAGATACAATCGTCTAATATCCTTAAAATCTTTCTTAATATAAATCAGAAAATTGAAAGTAATGAAAAATACAATAAAGTGAAAGATGATTATAACCTCATTTGGAAAAATCTTAAAGAAATGATTAGGAATTATCCTCCCAATTATCAAATACTTTTACATAAACTTGAAAATGATCCAAAAAAGATAGAAGTTTTTGGTAACTATCAAAAATTTGACCCTTTTGTTAAGATTAAAAAATTATATGCAAATAAAACCAAAAATAAAGAAACTTTATTAATTTCAGCAGAATTTCAAGAAGATTCCTACTCAAAAGTTTCAATCGAAGAAATTAATCAAAAATTAATTAATAGTCTCCCATTTATCAGCTTAGTTTCTAATGAAATCCCAAAATTAAAAGTAAATTCTCAATTTGAGGAAATATTAGATTTTAATTTTTTAGATAATATCATCTCATTATATTCTTCAAAATCACAGTCACTTATTGAATTTTGTCTAAGCTTGACTGATGAGATGGGTTTAAATGATGTGTTTTATTATGATTTAAAGGAATATTCAGAGAATATAAAAAGAATTATTGATAACAACATGGAAATCGTAGAAAAAGTTATTAAAATTCTTAAAAATGAATTATCAGAATATAATAAACTTTTTGATGAGAATATTATAGATAAAATTGGAACTACATTTATTAAGTCTTGTACATGTATATCCCTCACTATTTTTAATAGGATTCAAGATGCTTATAAGTTTTTTAAAGAAGAAGAGTTTAAGAAGTTAAAAATGCAATTACTTAATGACATTGATTTAGATATTATTAGAGAAAAGAAATTCAATTTATTGTTCTATAGTCTGTTAAATTATTATAGATCTAATAAAATTAGACCAATTTTTAAATCTGAAGAACCTGCAAATGAATCGCTTTTCCACGATAAAGTTTTAGCTTATCTTTTTAATTATTTTCCCCATGATATAGAGGATGACGAACCCGCTAGTCGTCAAGAAATTAAAAAGATTTATAATAATTATAAAGGTCAATTTTATGATTATCTATATAAGAAAGAAAGCAAGGTTGGTTTTCTATATGTTTTCGAAAATACTGAAAAAAAGTCTGGATATCCAAAAAATGATATTCAATGTTTTCATGAAGATGGATATTATTGTATTGTTATACTCCTAAGGGGAAACTTTCCTTATTCAAGCCATATTAAAAAGAAAAAATAAGAATAGAATAAATTATAAAAAAACCAAGCGAGAGTAACTAAATGATATTACATTAGAAAAACTAGAATTAATTTTTTAAAGCTAAAAATAACCAAAATGATAGATTTAGAGAAAGATAATTAATTATGAGAAAATAAAATCTAATAATGAAATAATTATTGAGAAAGATAACAGGAGAATTGTAATGAAAAGAGAAGTGTTCGAACACTTAACCCAAGAACTTTTGAAATATAAGTTTAGTCTAAGTCAAGTATTAAAAAACACACCTGAAGTTAAAGAAAGGTTCCTTAAAGAATTTCCTAAGCCATATAATGCCAAAAGACCTAAGGATATAAAAGCAAAACCATTAACTAAAAATTATGGAAATGTTGGAATTGCTTTTGGTTATGTTTTAGATTTCATTTTAAAAAAGTTGAATTCGAATGTTATTGAATTTGATTGGGCGGCAGAAAGTAGTTTAAAGGAAATAAAACGGATTTATCCTAAATATTTTGAACAAGCAAAGAACATAGTTAGTAAAACAAAAAAGTTAGAAAAATACTATATAAAAACAGGGGAATTTTCCGATGAGTTATTGAAATATATTTTATTAATCTCACGCTTAAATAGATATATCCATTCAGGACATTTTTCTGAAAACCTTGAGAAATATGATGAGGGAGATATAGAGGATCTTCGAAATCTTATAGATGCTGTTGATCTTAATCTTTTTAAAACAAGCGAAATTTGTATTTTAAATCCAAAATTCAATTATGAGAAAGATGATTCAGATAAAACCAAACTTCTTAGAGAAATTATCGAGGATTTGAAATTAGATAATTTGGAGAAGCATCTTCCAGGGGCTGAACCCGATTTAATTATTAATGATTTAATGATTGATGTAAAAACTACGATAGATTCCAAGTTTAAAAGAGAATTTTTAAACCAACTCTTAGGGTACTATATTTATTATAGACTATTCGGTTTAAAAGGATATCCTCCCGATAAGCAGATTAAAAGGATAGGGATTTATTTTTCGCGTTATGGATATCTTAGTGAATATAACGTAGAGGACATTATTAATGAAACTTCGTTTCTGGAGATCTGTGAGTGGTTTATAAAAAAGATATACATTTCATAATATATATTAAATTAAAATGTTAGAAATCTTAAATTTGAATATTATTACAAATAATCGAAACTCGATTACTATGACTATCTTTATATTTCTTGATACGAATGTTTTTTTGCAGTGTAAAACCTTTACAGAAATAAAATGGAGAGATTTATTCGAGATCTCTAAAGAAAAAGATGATATAGTAATAAAAGTGCCGTATATTGTTAATAAAGAGTTGGATAAAGCCAAGAAATATGAAAAAAAGGCCAGAAATATACAAAGTAAATTACGTAAATTAAATAATATGGAATTTGATGAAGGAATTAGTTTAAAGATTTCAATTTTCCCAACAAAGTGGAGTTCTTTAAAATCTGAGTGGACTGATAAATTAGATGAAAATGAATCAGATTGTAGAATAATTGCTGAAATATTATTTTTTAAAGAAAATCATCCAGATGATGAGATATATTTTATTACGGGAGACAATACACCTTATTTTCAAGCCAATGCTATGCAAATTAAAACAATTTTTTGGTTGGATAATCAATATAATGAGATATTTGAACAAATAAATGATAAAACTGTTAAAAGAAATAAATTAACCGATTTAAAGATACTTTTTAAAAATAGAAAAATCGAATATCAATTATCAGCTAGAAAAGTGGTCAATTTTGAAGAATTTATTGTTGAAGAATTTCCAGATTTCCCAGATTTAATGAATGAGAAGAAAAATGAAATCAATAGTACTGAAATTAATCAAATATCTAAAAAAGAAAGCGTAATGACTTTAAAAGAAGCAAAAGAAAAGGGTTTAATTGAAAATGGTTTTATTAAGAGTTTAGAAAAAATGTATGATAACTTTTTACCTCTAAATTCATTTCTTAACTTTAAAAGTGACGACCAATTTGGGGAAGAAATCTTAGAATATTATGAAGAGATGAAAGAATATTGGAAGTACGCCGAAATAGAATTATATATAATAAATGAGGGATTTAAACCTTATAATAATGTTAATATTGAAATATGGACTGTTTTAGAAAAAGGTTTTGAATTAAAATCTAAAGAAAAACTGGAAAAACCAGAAAAACCTAAATTTGAAAGAAATGACTTTTTAATTAATTCATATGTTCCAAGCTTACCTATACAATATAAAGAATATAATGTGAAATATTCATCCCCGCAAAAAATAGAAAAAGAAAAAAAGGATATTTGGGTGTTTGGGTATAGCATCAAAAAAATTCAACATACAGAGACACTAAGTTTATATCCCCTTATGATAAAGTTTCCAGAAAATTTTAAAATGAAAAAAATCCATTTTATTTGTAAATTTAAACATGATGAGGAAGGAATAACCAAGGACCAAAAACTTATTCTTGATGTTTCAAAAATGGCTTGAATTTTCCTTTATTAAAAATGTACTTATAATGTTTTCTTTTCGTGGTAAAATTTAAAAAAATTAGTTCAAAAATAAATTTAGGTTGAAGATTATAAATGTTTTTCGTAAAAAACTAAGTAAATTGTTTTTCAGCTTCGAAGACCAAATCTTGATAGTATCTAATACTCAATTGGCATATACTAATGGGATCATTTTTAATTAATTTTTTACCAAGATGCTCCATAGGAGGGTTTTCTAACGAAATATAAAAAGCATAATTTCCCCCACTATTTACTGGAATTCTTCGTTCTTGGCTAGTCCCTTCATTTATAGTCCAATAAATCCCATCTCTAAAAATTCCGAGTTTAGCATTTGGAGTTGGTTTTTCTCCAATTTTAGATGTATCAAAATGATTTATCTTTCCTCCTGGATACTTAAACAAATTTTTACCTTCATGAAAATCCACAGTACGAGATTCATGAATAAATCTTAACAATTTATCACTCTTCATTTCATTTTGTTTTTCTTTATACCACTTTTCAAATCCATTTATATTTTTCCCTTCTTTCTGTATTGCATTTGTTATCGCTCTTGCTGAATTTAAGAACGAATTAAAAAGAGCTTTAAATTCATCAGTACTTTCAGCTTTTTTTAATTTATCAAATATTACTTGAACATCTGTTAACTTTAATTTGGTGTTTTTAAACATAAAAATTTCCTTGTTAGATAATTTTGAATATAAGATTAATGATTTAATTTATCAAATAAGGTTTTAAGCATTTTAGAATCTCTTTCTCGATTAAGAAAGGATTCTCTTTATATATTCCATCTTTAAAATTTAATTCGACTATTGAAAATCCATTTGACTCCAGAATTTCTCTTTTTACCTCATCTTCCTTTTGAACATGATCAGGAGTGTGAGGTGGGCCGTCAACAAAAACATAAATCCTATTTCGATTTCGTTCATAATAGAAATCTGCTGTTGTTATAGGGATATCATTCTCAAAGTAAGTCTTTTGAGCATCTTCCGGTAATGGGAGTTTTAATTTAACAAGAGAATCTAAAACCAGCTTTTCAAGTTCCGAATCACATTTTTCTTTTAATAATTCTAATTTTTCGTTTCCATTTACAGATCCTTTTTCAGCAATTGTTAATTCACAACCTTTTAATTTTTTTAACAAAGGAATTACTAATTTTCGATTTAAGAATTTATGTTCAAATTGATTTCGGAATCTCAGAAGACAATTGTAGCAAGCAGTCACGCATGCTTCTATAGATTCTTCATATGGTTCTTCAGTCATTAAATGTAAGATTCGGAACATATTATTAACAAATTGTTCAAATTGAGTTGTTGAAGTATCTAATAATGATTTTAAGATTCCCGTACCGCCATCTTCTGTTTCAAATATGACAACTGATTGTTCTTCTTTACCCGGAAGAGGATTAATAAACCCATTTAATTCAGAGTCATCTAGATTGTATGTTAACATCAGACTTTGGGTAATAGTTTCTTTTAATGTGGTATAATAGGAAGTAGCATCTGGTTGACCGAAAATAGGAAAGTTAAAAACAACAACATCATGATTCCCTTCAATAAAAAGCCATAATTTCTTTTGAAGATGCCTAGCTTTCCCTTTTTTGGGACAATTTTCGATATGCTCATCCACCTTTCCTTCGGAAAGCCATTGACCACATGCACTACAAAAGTTAAAAGGTTGGAGATGAATCTCATTAGAGGTTTTTGCTTTAACTTTAGTTCCCTTATTTACCATAAATATTTTTCCATTATGTTCATAAGTAATAGTTGCTAATTGTTGTTCGCTACTTATTATATTATACATTTTAATTTCTGATGGTTGATGTTTATAGTTCATCGTTATTTCGTATCCCTTAACTTGACGGTTCTCTTCATCACATGTAATTCTTGGACCACTCATTGAATACATATGTGGGAACTTAATGCTTGATTTAAAATTATTCAAGTTTATTTCTTCTTCACAATGTGGACATTTCACTAATCCTGTTGCCGTGAAATTATAATTATCAATTAAGATTTCATTACAGTTATCACAGATATAAATTTCATCCAGTTCTATTTCTCCGCTCTCAGATTTGACCATAGCTCTATTAATTCTATATTTGCTGCCTAAAAAGTAAACTCGATTATGAGGTGCGAATTCTTTTATTGCTATTACTGAAGAACGCCAATTTTCCCGATATTTTCTTTCATCATAATCAAACATAGTTAAAAGACGATTATCGCTAGGAAATCCATAGTTAGGTAAAAATCCATAATTTCGTAAGAATCCAAAGGTATCATACGGTTGTTTTCCTTCTCTCATATCACTTAATTTTCGGATTAAAGCAATTCGTTCATTCTGCTCTTTTTCATCTGGTCTTTGTCTTAACTCTTTTTTCTGAATAAAAAGGATCTCTTTCATTATTTCCGAAAATGTGTTTCTAAAATTATTCAAAACATGATCCAAATCCGAATGAAAGTTTTTAATACTCCTCTTAATAAATTCTTCAGAAAACCAAGTAAATTCTTTTATCTCATTTCGAAAAACTTCTTTTATTGTATTTTCTAAAAGATTGAAGTTACTATTTATAGATTCTACTAAATCAGTTCTGAACTGTTCGAAAAACGGAAAATCACCCTCCTCATTATCCAAATCAAGAATTTCACCGACTTTTTGAGATATTTTAATCTTTAAAGTCTCGATTATTGTGGAATGTAAATGTTTTCCTATAATTTTTTTATTGTCTAATAGGAAATTAGGAGGATTAATTTTTCCAGAAACTATTTTTTCTGGTTCTTGATAAAAATATTGATCATGAGGACCTTTGGCAATTCCCGAGCCGCAAAACACCGAAACGATTGACGGTCGATTTTTTCTACCTGCTCTACCTGAACGTTGAGCATATCTACTAGGATCTGGGGGAACATTTCTCATCATTATTGCGGATAATTCTCCAATGTCTATTCCTAATTCCATTGTAGGTGTACAAACAAGGACATTTGTGGATCCTATATTCGAATCTTGAAAATCTTGCTCAAATTTCTCTCTCTTTTCCCCATCTAATTGAGCGCTATGCTCTTTAGCATAAATTTTAGATTCCTTTTGTGGTAAATGCTTATAGAGATTCAGATAAAAATGATCTTCATTAACTTCTGTTAATATGAGCTCTGAGCAATTATACCAAGCGCAATAATGGAAGTTCTTGAAATAATAAGTTCGATGACACTTTGGACATTTCAAAAATTTGTTATCCTTATTTAATTTAAAAAGAATCTTGCCTTCCTTAATCTGATAAAGCTTGTAACTATTTGGTCTTCGAGTCCAAAAAATATCCAGAAAGTCCAATTCTTGGAGCTTTTCAATTAATTTTTCAAGGATGGGATTAGCTTGTTCAAATTCAATATCAAAATATCTTTTTGTCCAATTAATCAAAATTGTATTATACCACGAAATGCTTTTAAAAACAACTCTATCATGGCGATCCCAAACTTTCTTACCTTTCTTGGGAGTCTCAAAAGCAAAACCAACTCGATTATATCGAGATTTATTTATATCAAATAAAATGTTCTCACTAAAAGCTTCTTTCCACTCATTATTATACTTATTCACTGTATCTATAAAAGCTTTGGAAGAGATCGCACCATTCCATCTAAATATATCGAGAATTCCTCTTATATAATCATACCGCTCATCAGGCGATAAGTTTTTTAGAGATTCAATCTCCTTTATAGAATTACTATTTACTTCCCTTTCAAGGTTTCTATATTCAATCTTTAATAATCCCAGCTTTTCCAAATTGACATCCAAGAAATAATTCGACTGCATAATATCTGAAAGAGCTAGAAAAGAAAGAAATTCTTTATATTCTTTTGTTGGAGGGCGATCTACTTCAAATAATTCTTCGGGTACTAGATTGTTTTTTTCCATAAAATTATATATTTCTTTCCCAATATCTTTATCTGAGACTGATCTTTTTCTAAATGCTTAATGGTTTCCATTGTAATAATATCTGTAGAAGAGCTACGTCCTGTTGAGTTAAATGAAAAAAGTTTACCATATTCACTTGACTTCTTAGTATAATAAATATTACAAGAAGGACATAATTGAAGAGGATAGGGAATTTTCCAAACATCTATTTTTTCTTCACAAGAGCATTCTGGATTTAGCTTATTGCAATCTGGACAAAATATTGCACTTTCAGGGGATACTCCTTCATAAGTTTTTCGGATCTTCCCACGTTTATTAAACCAATTTCCAGGAGTTTCCCATAATTTATTTTCTTTAGTAATAGGTGTAAGATAGACCATTTCTCCTTCTTGTTCTTCCATATCAAATGTTCTTGGAAAGAGAGTACCATCTTCCGAAATAAATACACTATAAAAATGATGCCCACAATTTCGGCAAAAATATAATGGAAATGAATGTTTTTCACATTTCTTGCAAATAATATCGCCTTCTACACTTAAGTGAGGGTCATTTTCATTTAAACTATTTTGTGTTAAACAGGAAAATAACTCTTGTCCTTGTGTGAAAAAGAGATGTAATTTTGGGATCAATAATGGGCGTTCTTCATTTTGTATTGTAATTTTAGCAATTGTTCCCAAAATTTTTTTATGTTTATAACATACTCTTGAGCTAATGTTTTAAGAGCCTTAGCTTCTTGTTTTAAAGTGTTTCTTAAAAATATAATTATGGGATGACGATGAAATAATTCTCCTAATCCTTTGGGTGTTCTTTCTTGTTGTTTTAGGGATCTCCCCAAAAGTTTTTCCGCAAATGGTATTATTGATCCGAAGGTACCATCAAAATTATTTAATTCAGTATCAGTAATATTAACTTTTTCGGGTAATTCTAAAACTTCTTCTTGGGGGAGAGTTAAGTCAACATAAGTGGCTTCTATTAAACTAGATCTATTGAAAGATTCTCCGAATATTTTTTTAGCAAATTCAATGATTGAACTGCTTTCTATTGATTTCTTATTGTCTTTAATAGTTGCACTTGTTCCAATACATCTTATTGTTCCAATAGTATTTGTTTTATGCTTTAATCGTCTAATTAATCCAGAAACATCTGCGCCTGAGTTCCCCGTATATGTATGAATCTCATCTAAAACCAAATATTTTAAATGTCCTTTATAGTGCTCTGGAAAAAGTTTTCTATCTTCAAATCTAGATAAAATATAATCTAACATTACATAGTTCGTAATTAAAATGTCTGGAGGATTTTCTTGCATTTCTTGTCGAGAGAGTAGTTCACAATCAAATGGCAACCTATTTTGATTTTTCTCAAGAAGTCTTTCACCTTCACTTCTTGAATAAGGGGTATCACCCGTATATTTTCCAATTTTTAATCCAGAATTATGAATTTGTTTTGCCATCCGATGATATTGAGAATTTGCTAGAGCATTCATTGGAAATATCACAATAGCTTTTATACCATCAAGACCTTTTTGTTTCATCTCCAAGCATGTATCAACTATAGGAATCCAAAAACATTCACTTTTTCCCGAACCAGTTCCCGTAGAAACTATAATATTCTCCTTTTCTTTACAAACTCTTTCAATCGCCTCGGATTGATGCATGTATGGATTAATTTGAAATATATTTGGAATTTTAGAGTCTAAAGTTCCCTCTCTAACGAACTCTTCTAATGATTTTCCTTTTTTAAACTGAAAATTCAGTTCAATTAAAGGATCTTTATAGAGTAAATCCTCTTTTTCCATTTGCTGATCAACCCATTCTTGAATTACTTCATTCTGGAATTCCTGAAAAGTTTCAACAAATTTCTTATACGTGTTATGCAAATGATCAGCAATTAAGAATATATTTTGAGGTATTTTAGTTCTCTCTATTTGACTCATTTATTTAAACAACTCTTTTTCTTTTATAAATTTATCATAAGCTTTTAGGATCAGAATTTTTGATCTAAATTCACTATATTTTTCTTTTTCTTTTCTTTTCAAAACATTAAATGAATCTATTATATATTTTAGGTTTTCTTTATCTATTCCATATAGAATAGCAAAAACTGCATCTAGTTCAGAGATTAAAGTTCTTCTTTTTTCTTGATTAAGCTTAAAAGGGATATCATAATAATTCAAATCGTTAGCAAAATATTTCAGATCATATGAAGTATAAACTAATTCTAACACTTTTTTACATATTATTCTTATTAATTTTGGAGAAAATAATTCTGGAGGAATTATAGGTAGTTGTTCAACTATGAAATAGTTTAAATTATTAGTAGATAACTTTTGTCTTACGATATAATCAAACACAAGAGAATTTAAATTTGCTACCAAGCAAGAGAAGATTTTTGGTTCAACGGTGGAGATCATTAAGATAAGAGAATCAGCTGTTGCAGTTCTAGGGATTACCGTAGATATAAATGTTCTTTCATTAGTAGCCCCTGTAATTTTTCTAAAAGATAAAAACCATTTAAATTTATAGTGCTTCGGAATTTT
>JARRLT010000070.1:0-603 GCA_037386725.1 Promethearchaeota archaeon | reverse complement strand
TTTTTTCTATTTCTTGTTCTTTAATCCAATAATTAGGTTCAACATAATAATATGGATTTTGATATTCTTCAGTATTAGTATTAGTAGAGATTGCTTTTCTTTTCTTTCCTTTCTCTGCGAAATTAATGGAATTTAGCCTATGATCGTATAACCATATCATTCTACCTTCATATAAACGTAAATAAGAATTTTTATTACAATCTATCCATTTCACTTCATCTTCTCCATACGAAAGAGAGATTATATATTTTCCCGGATCTAAAACCAATTTAACCATACCCATAGCGCCTTGTCCAGTTAACTCACTTTCTACATCGGATTTTGTAAATTTTACCGGTAGTTTATCCTTGGCAAGAATGGAGTCCTGATCCGAATTAAAGACAGTGAAATCCAGTTTAGCTTGTGCTTCATTATTCATAGACTTATCGAATTTGACCTTATCACAAAATACCGTATAATACACTTCGACATAAACCGAGGAACTATCATAACGGAATCTTCCGTAATCAACATTTAATTTTAATTTGAAGTTATCACTCGATTGTTCTGCATAAACAAAGGACAATCCTAAAATTACCAATAAGATTTTAGAACAAATGGCAG
>JARRLT010000069.1:0-11196 GCA_037386725.1 Promethearchaeota archaeon | reverse complement strand
GTCGTAAAAAGGAATTATTTTGCTCTAATAAATTCCTTTATAAAAAGAAGTATTATATCTTCAACAAATTTAATTTAATATTTCAATGAAGTTTTATTAAGAAGAGGGAAGATTACATTAATATTCTTCATAAATGAAACAATAGTTTATAATGCAATTTTTAACTTATCTCACTTACTAAAAATTTTTAGATTTTAATATATTTTTCATATATAAGTAATTAGAGTAATATTGTCGATATTTATATATCTTCGGTGATATTAGGTTAAATAAATTAATGAAACTTATAATAGATTCGAGTTTATAATTATATGAAGGAGTTTTATGTGTATTATTTAGAAAATATAATAACCTAAACTGAGTTGTAAATCGTGAAAATACTTGTTACTGGTCCTGTTCAGAGTGGAAAGTCAAGTTATATTAAAAAATTTGATTCCAAAGCTCTCAACGTTGAAGCAAGAGGTTCAGATAATAAAAGTTATACTGTTGGCATGGATTTAGGAAGTATACGAATGAATGGATTTTATGTATACCTTTTTGGAACCCCTGGGCTTTTAAGATTTTCTGTAATGAGAGATGTAGTGACAAGTGGATCAGATGGGGTTATCTTTATTTTCGATTCAGCCCATCCAGAGAAAGATGAACTCGCATTATCAATTTTAAACTCTATTAGAAGTAAATTACCAAGTAATATTCCTATTGTTTTTCTTGCAAACAAGCAAGATTTACCAAATGCTCGTACACCAGAAGTTATTCGAGCTCAAAATAATTTGAAAGAAGAAAGCAAAATTTTTCCATCAAGTGTTAAAACTGGATTGAATATCGAAAAATCCTTAAAATATTTAATTAACGAAATCTTTGAAAATTATCAAGATTTACTTGCAATTCTTAAGAAATATGAGAACGATATTCAAGGACTTGCAAAAAAGATGAAAAAGAATAAAATAGAATTAAGAGATCTTTTAAATAGACTTGAAGTAAAAAGATTTATTGAATTAGATCGAGCACATAAAACTTATAAAGTTAAAGAAGGTCTTAAATTTTTAATGTAATTCTAATTTGAATTTGTTGAATTTATTTTTTATTTGGATTAATTTATTAATTTATATTCTGAACCATAATGTAATTATCATAATTTTAAAAAGTCTAAAATTAAAATTATTTATCCAAGTAAATTAATATATTATTAACTATAATTATTTAGCTAATAAAATCCTATAAATTAGTTCAAATAGAGAGAAAATATCTTGGTTAATACACAATCGGAAGATACATTGATTTTTAATGGCTTATCTCCACACATTACTAATATGGACGTTGTATATAAAGCAATAGAAAATTTTTGTGAGTTGAAAAAAGCTGCTGATCCCAGTGAAAGATTTAATATAATTTTATTTCAAGAAGATGGACCGAATTTTCTTCAAGATTTTACACTCAATCCAGATCATATATTAATCGCATTAAAGTCTCTTGAACCGGTTATAGTTAGATCAAATATTGCAGGAGGTATATTTGTTGCTGTAACTTTTATTATTGATGTGTTTAAAAGGATTTCACAAAAAACATTTCGTCTCATTGTGTTAACGGATGAAGGCTCATTAAAAATCCCAATTCAATATATGCCGGCTTTAGAAAATTTAGTAGATAAGGTTAAAGATATGCCTTTTTTCATTGATATAATTAGATTAAACACTGAAGATAGCGAAGAGGATGAAAAACTTATGCGATTAGCTGAAAAATGTAATGGAAATGTTCATGAAATTAATGATATGAATAATTTAGGACTAATTTTAGAAGTTTTAGCTCTTAAAAGAGAAATATCGAGTGATATTTCTTCGAATAACTCCGTAATAGAGATAAATAAGGAAGATATACCTTTTTATGAGAATTTAGCGGATTCGCCCATTAAATTAAATGAAGAGTCTATATGTTCTATTTGTTTTGAAAATGTGAAAGATAATTTAGTATTTTGTCCACGTTGTAAAGCTAAGGCTCATAAATCATGTTTCGCTCAATGGGCTGAAAAATCTAATATAGGAATTGAACATGTATTTCGGTGTCATAATTGCTATAATTTGCTTAAATTGAACAAAGAATTCGTAGAATTAGTCCAATATGGCAAAATTGTTGCTAAGGGTAGTATAAAAACCACAGGAGCAAATTTCCAAGAATATTTAGAAAGTTTAGAAAATAAAAGTAAACATAAGATGGTAAAAGCAAAAGATCCAATTGCAATCCCAAATATTATTTCAAATGAAGATCCTTCAGATCTTTATTCGCTTCACAAAAAAGATGAAGTTAAGGAGATATGGTGTCCCAAATGTTTTAAAATGATAAATACTCGGTATAAAAGATGCCCAAATTGTGGATATATCATCAAATAATAAGATTATAAAAAAATAAGTTAACTTCTAACTTTTATAAGTTTTTTCTTACCTTTAGAATTAGATCATTATTTAGACTAAAAATTACTTAATATAAAAAGCAAATAAAAAATTGAATTTATTTATTATTTCGAATTCCAAAAAAATTAACAACATAAGGTGAAAACCTATGAAAAAAATCAAATTTACCTTGTTACTCTTTTTGATTTATATCTGTTTTTTTGGTACATTGAGTTCAATTATATTTAATTCTAATGATTTTAAGGACGTAAAAGATTTAATAGAAGTCCCTACCAAACGGGAAGATCCTCCAAAAATAGCTCCACTCATTGCAGGCGACAATTCCTCTTTTTCAAAATGTAACCTTACCGTTGTATTTTCAGAAACCACATCAAGTGTAGAAGGTAATCTTACAGTAGATTTTTATAACAATGATCCCCATAACTTTACAAGAATTCCCTTTCATTTATATTTATCTGGTATGATGTATGATTCTCGAAAAGGAAGTATAACAATACTTGATGTTTTTGAATTAGGAAATTTTTCTCAAAAATTATCGTATACAGTTTACAATAATCAGCAGTTATTATGGATTAATTTATTAGAAACATTACAACCTTATGCAAGGGTTAAATTTGTTATATCTTTTATTTCGGTGCTCCCAGATGGGGGATATGACAGAGCAAATTCTTATGGAAGTGACTATAGTAATTCTCGTATATATAAGTTTGCAAGTTTTTACCCAATACCCTGTGTTTATGATAAGGAAGATCAATGGAATACTGATCCCTATTTACATACTGGAGATCCTTTTTATTTTGATATGGCATATTATAATCTTTTTATAAAAGCTTCCAAGGATATGATAATCGCTGCTACAGGGAAGTTAATTGAAAGAAAGGAAGTAGGAACAATCTATCTCTATCACTTTGATCCAATTTATCCCGTACGGGAAGTTACTTTCTCAGCATCTAAAGATTTTATTGTTGAAACGACATTATTAAAAGGCATCAATGTTTCAGTTTATTATCTTCCTAAATCATCAGAAATATGGCAAGGAGATGCCTTAAAATATGTGAAAAGGGCATTAAGTCTCTATAACTCAACATTTGGAGAGTATCCTTATCCAACTCTAAATATTGTTGAGGAATATACTATATTTGGAGGGATGGAATATCCATGTCAAGTTTATGCCACGGAAGCTATTGATACTTGGGGGTATCCACTAGGCTATAAAAAGGGATATTTGGAAAAAGTTATCGCTCATGAATCTTGCCATCAATGGTGGTATAATCTAATTGGGAACGATGAAGTCGATTATGGTTTCCTTGATGAGGGTCTTACTTGTTGGTCTACTGACTATTATGGAGAACATTACTACGCCGATTGGGAACATTTTCAACTCACTCCTTATATTGATGAAGTTCGGACGAATTATATAGAGACAGGACAACCATCAAGAATTAATCAAACTGTTTATGAATGTGCTTCTACGAACACTGATTATTATTTTGTTTCCTACCATAAAGCACCCCTTATATTTGAGCTTTTAAGAGATTATGTTGGGTCTGAACATTATTTAAAATCCTTGAAAACTTATTTCAAAACATTTGAATTTGAAATAGTAGATCTTAGAGATCTTCAAAATGTTTTTGAAAATGTCACAGGATCTGATTTAGATTGGTTCTTTTACCCGATGTTTGATAATTTATATTTACCAAAATACTCGTTTCAAAGCCCAAATTATAACCATGCATCTGGAAGATTAACCGTATCGATTTATGATAAATTTGAATCGCTTAATCCCTACAGTTATTCACAGAAAGTTCCATTTCAAGTGTTAAATGCTCAAGATCAAATCATCTTCTCAGAAAATATTTGGATTAATGGAACTACAATTGTAAATATTTCATTAAATGAGACTCCAAAGCTTATTAAATTGCTCTATAATGACTATAAATTAGTCCAACTTGATTATCCAGAACAAACATCTTTATCATTAACACTTAATTCTTTTTCTTTTCAATTTTTAGAATAAGTTAGAAATTTGCTATTTATAGCTAAAAAGATAATAAAAAGAGAAAGAAATATTAAAATAATGCTCCCAGATTTAAAAATCTAAAGGAGAAATAACTTTCTTTCCATATTTTTCCTGGAGATTTGTTAGTTCTTTTCTTTGTTCTTTTAATTCATTCCAAAAAAAGCTAGGAACATCCTTTTCCTTTTTAAACATATTTTCCATTCTCTCCATTTTTTCAAGAAGTTGTTCAGATCTGATCGAAAATTGTTCAAGATAATCCGCTTGTGTATAATTCTCATTTAAATATTTGTTAAACAATTTTTTAAGATCTTCAAACATAGGTAAATATCCTATAGGTGTCTTAATTGCCTCAAACTCATTATGACATCGTCCTTCTGCCCACATAACCCATATTTTTTTGTCTAACATGCCATTCAGATACTTTCCATCCTTTTTAAGAAAATAATTGGTAGCAAAAACTCTTGGACAATGTTTTAAGTTGTTTCCAAATTTTTTATGATTTTTTAAGTATTTTCCCAAAGGAACAACTAAGAAATCTAAATTAGCCATAGGATTTGCTTTTCTGACTCCTGTTTTCCCTAAAGTAGCAGAAGTTGTTTCTGATTCGATTGTTGCCCCTATAAAAATTCCATGCTCCCAATTTAGACTTTCTAAAACAGGAATATTAGTATCAGAATCTCTACCACCATAGAAAATTCCTTTTATTGGAACACCTTCTGGGTCTTCTAAATGTGGATCTGAATTTGATAAATCATCAATTCGTATTGTATATCTTGCATTTGGGTGAGCTAGAGGAATCTGGATTCCATTTTCATCTTCCTTTCCCTCATACCATTCTCCAGAAAAATTAAATCCTTCTTTGGGGATATCACTTCCCATTCCCAACCAGTATGGTTTTCCATCATTGATTAAAACATTTGAAAAAATGAGCTCTCTCGGAGTTGTGAGGGCATCGTATATTACTGGGTCATCTTCAGGATTTACATCTTTTATAATCCCAAAAATTCCACTCTCAATATTCACAGCATGAGCATAGCCATCATCCCATTTTCTAAGATACGCAATATCGTCTCCAACAATAGTTTGTTCGGGGATCATGGCTGTTGAAGTCTTTCCACAAGCACTTGGATAAGCTCCAGTGAAATAAGTAACTCTATCACTATGTTCAGGATGAACACCTAAAATAAAATAATGTTCAGTTAACCAGTCTTCGTTATTCGCTTTATTAATTGCTAATCTTAACGCTAACTTTTTAAGTCCGAGTGAATTCCCAGCATACTGGTTATTTACGGAAAGAACTCTATCTTCTTTTAGATCTACATAAATTCTTCTTTTTTCAAGGTTTTCAGTCACTGGAGGATTTCCCGTTAATTTACCCGCGGAGTGAATAAAGTAAAAGAAATCATCAGTATTTCCTACTTTTTTAAATTCTTCATATCCCTTCCTATATAAAATATCTTCACTGTGACCTACATAAAAACTATCTGTTAATTGCAGAGCTAAAATAGAAAATTTCGAATCAGTTGGACCTAAACAAAAAAACCTTACAAGACATTCATGACCTTCCATACACCCATCCATTATGTTGAGAATCTCGGTTAGACCCTTCTTTCTTTCCATTGTATTAATCCATGGACTAGCATATTCTCCTTCAGGTACCAACACCTGAGTGTTTTCTTTATCTCTGGCTTGATCATGATATTCCATTGAGAAAAATCCATCATAATGGACCGTATGACCTGTTAATTTTAGCTCTAATTCTTCGTTTAAATTTTTAGCTCGATTCCTAACATATTGAATATCTTCTTTGGAATCCGAGATGACGGTTAACTTTTCTGGTTTACAAATCTCAACAAATTCATGAATGACCCTTATAACTTTATCATTTTGGAGATTTAATAATTTATTATAATCTTCTTCAGTCAAAATACCCTTTTGAACAAAATTTTGAATTTTTTTGGATGCTTCCATTTTTAACAACAAAACTAAGTTTTAATTTAAAGAAAATGATGTATAGGAATTAGTAATATGAAAGAGAATTAATATTTTTAACTAATTGGGTTCATAGAATGGGAGAAATCTCCCTACGAATATTTTAAAACTTGAAAATTGAATGAATTCTATTAATTAAATTTCTTACTGAAGCATCAAAAAATTCAGTTTTCAATTTGATGGATTTCCTCTCAGGATCGAAATCAATTTCAATCTTGCATTTTATCTTCAGCGATAACAGCTGATTTACGTCCTGTATGGTTTTTTCTAAATATTCCAAATATAGGCTATAAAGATGTATATAATTAAAAGAGCTGCGGAGATAGGAAATTTTAAAAACTTATATTCTTCCCAAATTATTTTTCTGTAAACTATTTGGTCCCGGAGTAAACCGCCGGCTGTAATAAGAAGAAGAGCTGCAGCAATCAAGAAAAAAATCCATCCTGTTATTTTAATAAAAATCATTTTAATCCTATGGCTTCCCTGGCTATATCCTCGAGAGCAATATCACCGGCCTGGGCTTTGTTATCCATAGCCATTTTTCTAGTCTGCAGTTGTTTCTGATCAACATCAAATTTAATCTGAGTAAGAGCCTGAAGATTTTTAATATTTGCAGCCATGTTCTGTATGTTTTGCTGAAAAGTCTGCTGCTGAATAAGAGCTGCAGCCTGGCCTTCAAACATTTTAATTCGTTCAATCATATCCTGCTCAGTAGAAACATTTGCCAGTTTAATTAATGAAACCAGGTCAACCATACGAGGATCTACCTGCGCTATTGTTTGATCAAGAAGTAAAACTCTTTGGAACTCTCTTTCTTTTGCCAGTCTTCCGAACGGAATTGTAGAAATCTGCAAATCATATTCCCCTACCGTTGGATCATTTATAATCCTATCAGCTATTTTAATATTAACCGGCAGCCACAAAGGATCGTTACCTTCAATTTTGAACCGAAGTATTCTAAACTCTGTCATAAATCTTTTCATTAAGGCCATGGCATTATAAGCAACCATCAACATTGAGGCCTGAGCATTTTCGGAAACATGTTCCTGCATGACTTCTGCCTGAGCAACTCCCTTATCGAAACGTACCCCCGATTCTCCTGCATTTTCTCTTAGTCCCATACTGTTATCGTGTACCCCGGAAATATATTTTGTTCCTTCCAAATCTTCTCTTTCGAAATTCTGAAGACCGGTAAGATTAATATTTTGTTTTATTTCCCGGACACGATTCTGAGTCAAAGAGCCATCAGCCACAACTTTAATGTTTGCAATATCATTTTTCTTAAATTCATCCATAAAATCTTTTACAGCTGTTTTCTCAGCTATCCAACCACCGTGAGCCATACGCATTAAAATAGTAAGCATTGTATTACGTCTGTGATTGACAGATCTAACAGGATCTTTAATATCGTCAACAACTCCCTTAGTCTCCAACATTTCCGGATGAAAATCATAAGCCATAATTGCAGTAAATTTGAAATTCTTATTATTAAGCGGCTGGGGAGCGTCCCACGGTTTAACGTTTAATCCCGGTATAACTGAAGTTTGATAAATTAAATTTGTATCGTATTCCTTCAGCTCAGGAAAGCCGTACTGAGTCCTTAAAGCCTGCAGCTTATCATTATCATACCAGTCCCGAATATACCCACCGTTATAATTTGGCAGCTTAATCTTATCAGTAATATCTTCTTCAACTCCGGAAGCATAATCGTATACCCACATTTCGCGTGTTGGCCGTCTCTCATAAAAATCAACAACTTTGAACCTTCCCCGGTGATTGTACCACATTCCATAACGATCATATTGTACAGTATTATTAAATCGATCATAACCTTTTTTCTCTGAAGTATAGGGATGAATCGCATTAAGAATTCTCTCGGCCCAGGTTGCAATCATATTTTTATATTTTTGATTTCGATCCATGGTAGAGTAACCAATAATTAATTTTGATTTCTCTTCAATTTCTTCAGCTAGATCAGGTTTGTTACGCGCGTATTTCATAATTATTTCTTCAGGAGATAACCAGCCGGAATCATCCATATATTTTAAATCCCTCATGTTTCTACGCTGCCAGGTAGTATCAAATTTCAACCTAAAAGAATCATACCAGCGAACATCAAACATTCCCTCTTTATCCTGTTCGAAGCTCCATTCAGAACAGAGCCAGCCGATCCGCGCTATTAAAGCCCACAAATAGGCCTTTGATAATTCATAGGTAAAATCATTTTTTTGAAACAACATCATCTCCAGCAAGGCTTTCATAAAATCAGCAAGCTGATGATCGTCCTGGGTGACACCTAAAACATCGATCCCCGGAGCTGAGTTTTTGAAATTTCCTGAAAGAGCGTTAAGAATAGGACGGAATAAGTTCCATTGAAAATCAGGCCGTTTCTGATCTATTAGCATGGCTCGATCTTTCTCGGAATATATGTAACCCTGAACCATATAAAAATTTCTTAAAATTTCCCTGAACCATTCTTCAAATTCAGCAAGCAAGTGCTGTTCAACTACGGATATTCTAGCTATTGCTTCAATATCTTCAAATTTACTTCCGGAAAATCTTGTAATATCGATCATGGCCTCAGCTCCAATCTTTTAAATAAATTGCAGTACTCTTCTAAATCGTTTTTTAATAACAGGAACCCTCCCCGGGTTTTAACCTGGTCTTTTTCTTTCCGGCCTTCTTCAATAATTTCACAATCCCTTTGGATTGAGATTTCAAATCTATCCCGGGCCGGAGCATCAGAAAAAAATTTTATTTCACCGTATGGTATAACTGCGTTATCAGGCAATAAGAAAATAAGCATAATTTTAGTTGTTTGTTTGACTCCAAATCCTATTCCAAAAATATGTTACTTTCATTCGGCCTGCAACGAATTGAAAGAATTGATTTCCCCCGTTTGCTAATAAATAGGGATTTGTTACAACAACGGTTTTATCCGTAAAGTCGTACCAATCGATAACTATTTCAACCGTACCTGCTATCTTAACCGGTTCCCAGGTATTTGGATCATAAGTTATCAATGAACTCCCTTAGATTATTGGCCTGAAAATTAACAGAAATGAAATAAAAATCAAACACATATCTTATGTTGACATATATTGATCCATCCGTGGGCTTTCCTGCAGCTGCAGGTTAAGCGGTTTCTCGTGAGCAAATAAAAAAGGCCGGTTGAAAATGCCGGCCTTTGAGATTCAAGTAGATAACACATTCGATGTGTGTTTTTAAGTTGACAGCTGCAAAATAAAAAATCCGGAGAGAAATATCAAACTCCCATAACAGATCCCTGGTCTCGGTTCCTTTTGCGATTTTTAATTTGAACTTTCCTGTACAATACATCTTCCATTTTATCCGATTTCCAGTCAAGCGGCATAGGAAGAGCCATAATTCCGTAACGGCTATCGTCTAAAGCATGATCGAATACTGCAGGATCGTTACCCTGGCCGGAAATATCCTCGGGATCATCTTCGTCAGACTGAGCTGAAATAATTTCATCGATTAAAGGATCATTAAAATGTTTGAAGTATTGCCACATCGGCTCATGGTTCTGAACTTGTCTCATGTAAGATTTCCAAGCCCACCAACCCATAACACGATCAGTTTTAGCTCTCTGCAGCACAAAGCCTTTATCTCTGAACTGATCTTCGAATGTAACATCAGAAGCAACTGAAGCGTGTTTTTCTTTTTTGCTCCAAGCATCATGCCCGGCTACAACAATATCAGGCCAACGGCCATGAGTATAAGGGAAGTTTTCAATTCTGCTTTTTAGAGCTGCAGCGTGCTGCCAGGGAGCTTTATTTTTTACATAATAAGTAAACAGCCGGTAAATTCTCGAATTATGATCGCGAGCTTGTAAACCAGCGCTGCAGGCAGAAGACCATCCGGGATCTATCGATAAAACAAGACTCCAGGTCTGAGGAATATCGAAGGGAAGTACTTCCATGTTGATCCTATTGAAATCGTCAAAGAAATCTCCCCCGAAAGCGTCCCAGTCTCCATATAACAAAGCTCTCTCGTATCTTCTTCCCATAGCCATAAGATTTTGCATATATCCGGGATCTGATTTCATCAGTACTTTGTTTTCATAAAGGAAACCAGGAATAAAAGTACGGCTCTTTGCTCTTTTGTATTGAGGACTCGTTAAATCAAATACCGGAATACCTGTAGGATTCTCGGAAGGTTCGTGTTCATGATCGGGAGCAAAATAATATGTTTTACCTGGTTGAAATTCTCCGTAAGAACTTTTAATAAATCTTTTCTTTACCCACATTAAGCCGGGACCAACCGGGTTAGTTGTTGAGCGTACTCGAGGCCATAAATAGGGAATAGTTGAACGGCACCGGCTGAATAAATATAAATATTGCGTGATAGTAAACTGTGTTAATTCATCAAAGCCCACAAACTGATATTCTATACCCTGATGATTTTCTTTGTCGTCTTCATGCTGCATGTGACAGAAGAAAATTTTTGCTCCGGATGGAAAAATAAAACCGGCTCCCGGATCTCCCTTCCTTTGGCCGGCATAGATACCGCCATATTTAGGATAAAGTCTTTTTGCTTCATCAATCAATTTACCCAGCTGTGTAGTTTCGCGTCTGAAAATAACAGCTCTGTAAAGTGGATGATCTATCGCGTTTCTTCCAAATCTTAATTTACTATACTGCAGGCCGAGAGCGTCTACTACTATAGCCCAGGTTTTACCCGGGCCGGCAGCTCCCCCGTAAAGTACTTCAAATTCAGGCCGGGACATATAAACTGTTTGTCCCCCTGGTTGTGGTC
>JARRLT010000068.1:0-17141 GCA_037386725.1 Promethearchaeota archaeon | reverse complement strand
GAAACTTGATTATTCTGCAATAAATTATCTAATAACAAATCGTTTAAAATTAATTATAAAACAATAACGGGTTATATGTCAAGCAATTTAATTAAAGGTATTATTTATATACAATTTGATGATGTTCAAGGGACAACTCCAGTTATTTGGATACCAGATCATTTAGATGAACAGTTGATAAATTTAACTGGAATCAAAGCAATTTCGCTTTTAGCGGGTGAAAAGAATTTTATACCTAAGAATGCGACTATTATTCCTTTTCCCTCCAGAAATAAAAAAGGAATGATTAAATTCCTTAAATGGAGAGATGAAAGTCGTAGAGGAGGGATTGGTCAATCTGCACTCGCGATTGTATTTAACGCTGTTGATGATTTAATATTTTATAAGTATAGAGATCATTTAGAAAATATTTTTGATAAAGTGTTTGATAGCGTAATAAATAAAGAAAAAAATCATGTTGAAATTGAAAGTATAAAGCAAGATATAATAACTTTTGAAGAGCAATTAACCCATGTTTTAGAAGAACTTGAAAAAGAAGAAAAACTTCAAAGCAAACAAAAAGCCTTTCCCGGTATTGGTGAAGTTAAATTTGGTGATATTGATTATAAATTTAAAATTGTAGTTTGTGGTGATCCAGGAGTTGGCAAAACTTCTTCAATTCTAAGATTCACTCATAATGCATTCAATAGAACTTATATTCCTACTTTAGGAGTTAGTATAAGCGAAAAAGATATTAAAATTGAAGATAATATCGTAGAATTAGTCCTTTGGGATATTGCAGGTCAATCAAAATTTCAAACCATGCGAACTCATTTTTATCAAGGTACAGAAGGTGTGTTGTTAGTTTTTGACCTTTCAAATTATAGATCCTTTGAAAATATCGAAAATTGGTTTAAAGATATAGCTGAAAATACTTCTCAAAAATATCGAATAATTGGATTTATTATTGGAAACAAAAGTGACTTGATAAAAGAAAGAAAAGTAGATAGAATGGAAGCAGAAAATTTGGCTAATATGCTTAATCTTGAATATATTGAAACATCGGCTTTAACTGGAGAAAATATTGATAATATGTTTATAAATATGGCACAAAAAATTTTAAATTCAATTAATATGCAATAATTAAACTACTTGTTATTCTTAGGAGAATTTAAAAGTAAAAGGCTAAAATAATAATAATTTATAATATTTCTTTATTAATATTTACCTTAAATCATAAATAGGCGTTCAAATTGGATTTTGAAAAAGTAGTATATAACCGAAGAACAATAAGAAGATTTAAACAAAAACCAGTTGATATAATACTTCTAAAAAAATTGATTGATTATGCTCGTATTGCTCCAATTGGAATTAATGTTCAAGCGTTAGAATATATTATTGTTCAAAATAAAACATTTAGGGATAAACTTTTTCCTCTTGTTAATTGGGCTAGATCGTTACCAAAAGAACAAAGAGCTCCTGAATCAAATCGCAGACCTATGGGATATATCATTGTTTTAATCAACAATAATATTAGAAAAAAAGTATTTGCACTGGGAGCAGCAGTAGAGAATATCCTTCTTGGAGCAGTTAATCATGGATTAGCCTGTTGTTGGATGGGTTCAATTGATAGACCAAAAATAAGATCTTTGTTAGAAATCCCCGATAATTATGAGATTAAATATGTAATAAGCATAGGTTATCCAGATGAAATTTCTGTTATCGAACCTTTTAAAGACTCATTTAAATATTGGAAAGATGAAGATGGGAAAATGCATGTTCCAAAGAGAGAATTAAATGATATACTAATAAAAGTTTTTTAACTTCTTTATTTTTTAAAAATTTCTTGATTTCGCAATTAATATTAACTTCATAATTATATTAATATTATCTAAAAAGGATTAGTGATTACTATTGCAATTGAAATCTTTTTCTTCTGAAAATTATAATAAACGTATTTCATTAATGAAAGAAAATTTAATTCAAGCACCTTTTGAAATTTGTATTGAAAGAGCAAAATTAATAACAGAATTTTATAAAAGTACAAATGAGTTAAATCCTATATTACGCTATGCAAAAGCACTTAAATATATTCTTACAAATATGACAATTAAAATATGGGATAATGAATTAATTGTTGGAAACCGATGTACAAAATATAAAGCTACGCCTCTTTACCCAGAAGTAAGAATAGATTCCATAGAATCGGATTTAGAAACCTATGATTCGCGATTAGTACAATCTCTTGAATTAAATGAAAGTGAAAAATCTATTCTAAAAAATGTAGTAATTCCATATTGGAAAAATGAAGCAGAAACAGTTCAAGAAAGATTTATTTCTAAATTATCCCCAGAATTAATTACTTTAATGGAAAAGTTAATTTATATCGTTGATACAGAACTGACAAATGGAATTGGTCACTTTTTTCCAGGCCATGAAAATCTCTTGAAATATGGCATCAATGGATTAATTAAAAAGACGCAAACGCGATTGAGAGAGTTTAAAAGTAAAGAGAATCAAAATGAAGATAGTCAAATTTTTTTGAAATCTGTTAAATTACTATTAGAGGGAGCAAAGACATTTATTAAAAGATTTGCAGTTCAAACTGAAGAATTAGCATCTAAAGAAAAAAGAACCTATAGAAATGAAGAATTAATTGAGATTTCTAAAATATGTCAAAACATCTCTGAAAAACCTCCTGAATCTTTCAAGGAGGCTTTACAATTAATTTATTTCAATCATTTAATTTGTGGATTAGAAGACGGAGGATTTGCCATAAGTATTGGAAGATTAGATCAATATCTGTTACCTTTCTATCTTAAAGATGTTAAGAATAACAAAATTTCAGATAAGGAAGCTTTTTATCTCATTCAATGATCGCTGGAGAAGGTCCACCTATTGCGGCAAATGTTGTTATTGGTGGTGTAGATCGTGAGGGAAATGATGCAACAAATGACCTTTCATATATTATTCTTGATGCGTATACAGCGTTAAAAACGGTTCAACCTACTTTTTCTGTAAGACTTCATAATGACACCCCTATTGAATTTATTTCAAGACTTGGATTATCAATCAAAGATGGGACGAGTATAGCCCTCTTTAATGATAAATTAATGATTAATGCTTTGATAAATAAAGGTTTTTCACTAGAGGATGCTAGAGAATATGCTCCAATTGGATGTGTTGAACCCCAACATCCTCACAAATCATTTGGATCTACAAATGCTAATCAATTTAACATTGTAAAATGTTTGGAATTAGTATTAAATGATGGAAAAGATATGATTACGCGAAATCAATATGGTCTAAATGGATTCTCGATAAATTCTTATAATGATCTATGGGGTGCGTTCTTAAGCCAAATGAATTATTCAATTGAAAAAATGGTTGAAACAATGTATTATTTAGATGAAGCTATTGCTGAATTGAATCCTCAACCATTTTTATCTGCTACAACTGATAACTGTATTGAGCAGGGAATTGATATTACTAAAGGAGGAGCAATTTATAATTTTACTGGCCCTCAATTAGTTGGTTTAGCAACTGTAAGTGATAGCCTAGCCGTTATTAAAAAGTATGTATTTGATGAGAATGTTCTCACTCTTGAGGAAATTTCAGAAATGTTAAGGAAAAACTTTCGCGGTAATTACCAAAACAAAAAGGGAAAAGAATGGCGTGAAATTTTTGTTAATAAGGTGTCTAAATTTGGAAATGATAATGATTATGTTGATCAAATCGCAGAAGCTGTCACAGAAGCATATTGTAATGAAATTTCCAAATATAACAATTATAGAGGGGGTAAATTTAATCCTGGAATATATTCTACCTCTTTTCATTTAGCATTCGGAATTTTTACTGGAGCGTCAGCAGATGGAAGAAAATCTAAAGAGCCTCTTTCAAATGGGTTAGCTCCAACGAATGGAATGGACAAGAATGGCCCAACTGCAATATTAAACTCGGTAAAAAAATTACCACATCATTTAATGACTAATGGGAATTCTCTATTATTAGCATTTAATCCAAAAAGTTTGAATGATAATGTATTTAAAGCGATAATTAATACTTTTTTTATAAATAATGGAGGATATCAAATTCAATTCAATGTGGTAAAAAGAGAAACACTTCTTAAGGCTCAAAAAAATCCGGAAGATTATCGTGGTTTAGTTGTCAGAATTGCTGGATATTCTGTTCTTTTTACTGAACTTTCGATTAGCGCACAAAATGAAATAATTGCGAGAACTCTTTTTTAGAATAGACAAGAAAAAAATGTTTTTTAAATCAAATATCTTAAATTTTTATTCAGGAAGTTTATTTAGATTTTTCATAAATATTGCGGCATTTTGTAAAGTATAAGAAAGACCTTGCATCAATTCAACATATCTATCATCCACATAGATTTTTCCCTCAAAGGTTTGATGTCGACAGATCTGTTTTATTTGATTTAAATTTTTTACAACCTTTTTTGCTACATTTATTCCCAACGAATCAAGAAAAATCTCATTTTTCCCTGGATTTAGGGAATTATAGGAAACTTTTGAATAAATCCAATATTTTCCTTTTTTAGTAATAAATCCATTCTTTTCAAACTCAAGGATTATTATTTCATTTATTATTGCTCTGTGACTAGCATTTATAGAAGGAATATCCAGATCAGATCTATAATTTATAATAATTATAAAATCAAAATCTGATACATTTAAATAATCTAATACTAATACTTGTGAATTTTTTAAGATGTAGAATACCTTCTTAAGTTCTAAAACTTCCTTGTCTTGCTTAAGTTCGAATTCTTTTGATATTTTTAATAAAATTTCTTCTGGTAATGAAGTATATAAGATCTTTCCGGAATTTGAAAAAATTGCTCCTCCTATTACTCCTTTTTTTCCGATATTACTTCTTAATATATTGATAATTTTTCTAAACAGAACAGAAAAGTTATAATTTACTATATCTTCCTCAGTTTCACTTTCTCGAGAGAGTATTTCTGTACGATCTCCATAAAATTCAATTTTATGTACTTCAAAATCTACTGGTTGATAACCCCTTACATTGTAATCCTTATCCACAAATGCTTGAAAACTATGTTCACATACAAATTCGGAAGGTATAGAAACTGTGGTTACATTATCATTTTCTTGAATAACCTTAGTTGGAACTTGTAATATTTTTCGAGCTTTGCAACGAGGACATACGACTTCGACTTTACCATACTTTCCATCGCTAGAAAAATCTTTTTGGAGAGTAATAATTAAATCTCCTCAACCTTTTTATAAATTTATCCACAGTATTAATTTGGAACTTATATATTTATAAATTTTAGTAAATCAAGTAATAAAAGAATTACTTCTTCAAAATAATTTTGAATTCATATTGGTAAAAAAATAATTTTAGTTATTAATAAGTCGAAATTTCTAGTTTAGAAAAATAAGGATAATAAAATTTATCGAATAAAATTAATACAATTTATTCCCATGAAGAATGTTTTAAAATTGCATCAGTGGGACATACTCCTTCACAGGCCATACAATCGATACATTCGCCGATCATTTCAGCATTTACTTTTCCATTTTCGTCTAATTCATAACATTCTACTGGACAAACATCTACACAGTCAGCAGCACCAATGCATTTATCTAAATCAACTTCCACCCATTGATCATTATCTTCCCATCTTTTAAGGTTTGTCATAATTAATTTTCATCAAAATTATATTTTCTTATCATTCAAAAAATTAAATGCAAATTTAATATTTACTGAAAAAAATTATAAATCAAATAAAGATTCAATGAGTTTAAATCATATCTTAGAAAGGGTAAATAGTAGTCATCATTACAATTCTTGTAATTAAAGTAATTGCTAAATTGTCATCTATTTTTCCTGAAATCATTTCGTCTTAGAGCTATCATAATTCCAGTACAGACTTACAATTGTTGCAATTATTGTTAATTGAATAATTTTAAAATTCCTTTCTAAATAGGTTGTAAAAAACATAGTAAAAACCCCTTTTGAACAATTAAAGATTATATAGGGGGAGAAATAATATTTTCATCTAGACACATTCAACTCCCCCTTATTTAAAGATATTTTTAGAGGGATTTAAATAATAAATTTTTTCTTGTTGTGAGATTAAATAAAGGAGCTTACACACATCTATAATTGTGAATTTGAAATTTAACAAATATATTGAATTTCAAAAGTATGTATTGTAATAAAACCTTAGATGTGTAATATGTTACTTTTAAATATTTTTAAATTTATACATCCTTCCAATAGGGAGATTATCTTATTTTCCCTTATAATTTTCAACCCTTATATTTTTAAAACTTTTTTCACTTACTTAAGTAGTTGTTTAAAAGAATAAATCCAAAAAGTTTATTCAAACAACGCAAAAGAAATTTTGGAACAAACGCGTGAATAAAGTATGACAGAAGTTGGTTATGTAAAGTGGTTTGACAACAGGAAGGGTTATGGTTTTATAACCTTAAATCCAGATGAAGAATCTGAAGAAGATGACATTTTTGTTCATTATTCTGCTATTAGTGGTCCTGATGATGAGTACAAAACACTCTATGAAGGAGACAAAGTTGAATTTGAAATAGTAGAAGGAGAAAAAGGACTTCAAGCTTCAAATGTTGAAGTAGTTGAAAAAGCTTCTAGATCTCAAGATCAAGGATTTATGATGTAAGACAATATTCCTGTAATGTCAATAATAATTTTCAGGTTTTATTTTTCCAATTTTACTTACACAGGAAAGAGAATGCAACGAAACTTTTCAGAGAAGAAACTAATAAAAATTCTTTCTATTCGGGGACAATAACTAAAAGATTTAAGGAATACTTTGAAAAAGTGTTTAAGATCTGTTCCTATTGGCAGAAAAGTCAGATTCTCCTTTTAAATCTCTAAATTTGAATAGATTTATTAGATTTTTAGATATTTTTTAAAATGGTTAAACAATTAAATATTTTGAATAATATCTTTGATTAGTTAAACTCATAAATACAATCTCTTGGTTCTTTATCAAATCGTAAACTCTTAAAGCTGGGAGCTCTTAGCTCCTTATTTTCTGTCATTTCAAGATATTCAACTTCACAAACCAATTTTTTTAAATCAATTAAACCTTGATCTGTCCATCCAGTCCCAACCTTTCCTAAACTTATTAAATCTCCCTTTTTATTATATATACCAATGAGTAAAGCCCCAAAGGTTTCTTTTCGTTTACCTTCCCCCATTGTATAACCCAAAATAATACAATCAATAGTATTAACATTTTTAATCTTTAAACAAGCAATAACTCTCTTTCCAGGATAATATTTACTTCCTTTCCTTTTTGCCATAATACCTTCAATTCCAAGTTCTTTGGCTTTATTCCATAACTTTAATCCATTCTCGGTTGAAAAGATTAATTGAAGTTGATTTCCCTCAGTAATAGCTTTTTTTAAACATTCAAGTCTATATTCCAACGGTTCATTAATTATTTCTTTTCCTTCAAATTTTAAACAATCAAACACTACATATGTAGCTGGATGTTTATTGCTTAGAAACTCAATCTTAAATTTATTAGATGTTTGTTCTCTTGATTGAAGTAGAGAGAAATCAGGCAATCCCCTTTCATTATAAACAACCACCTCCCCATCAAGAATAGAATTATTTTTAATTTGAAACTCTTTAAATTCGGGATATCTTTGTTTAATATTTCTTCCTCTTCTATTTATTAGGTTTCCATCTATATATATCACTCTCGTCCCATCTAATTTTGGTTGGAAGATATAATTATTATTGAAAATAATTTTCGTATCAGCTTTTTTACAGAGCATTGGTTTCATTTTTCAATGCTAGCCCTTAATGTGTCAATTAAATTTTCTGTTTCTTTTCTCTTTTCTTTTTGAATTGATACGAATTCCCCTTTTGCTTTCAGTTTTATGGCCTTTTTAAGATTTTCTGTAAAAGTATCTTTATATTTTGATAAGTTTAATGATTTAGAAGTTAGCTTATCGACTAATTCTTCCGCTAAATCCAGTTCTCTCTGTTTTAACTTTGACTTTTCTTGATTTATATAGGGTATATTCTCAATACTTCGGATTTCGTCAGACCAATTCAATATAGATAATAATAAACCCTGATTATAATTTTGAATTATACTGAGATACTTTTTTTCTCTCATAACAAATGTGGCTATTGCTATTCTATTACTAGAACCTAAAGTTTCCTTTAGAAGATAATAAGGGCGTTCTGCTCCCTCAATAGGTCCAATAAAGTAATGATTATTTATAAAAATAGGATCTATTTCTGATTTATCTACAAATTCATGTATTTCGATTAGATCATCACCTTCAGGTTTTAATTCTTCCAACTCTTCTTTAGTTAAAACATAAAATTCATTCTTAGTAATCTCCAAACCTTTAACTATGTCATTCCAAGATATTTCTTGATCACATTTTGAGCAAACTCGTTTATAATTTATTGGTCCTTTATCCTTTGAGTGGAGTAACCTAAAACTGAATTTATTTTTTTCGATAGCCGAATAGAGGGAAACTGGGATATTTACAAGTCCAAATCCTAAGTATCCTTTCCATACTGCTTTCATATTAAGATTTATTGCAATTCTTTCTTATTTAAATTTAATTTTGATAAAATATTATTATTAGTAGATATTTTAAATTTTTAAAATATTATGTCTGAGAAACTTAAAGATTTAATGAAATTGCTTGAGAAGGATCCGAAAAATGAGAACTTATTAACAAAAATTAGTTTTATTCATTATAAAAATGGAAATATACTTGAATCAATAAAATATATAAAACAAGCAATAAATATCAACCCTGGAAATCCCTATTTCTGGCATAATCTGGGATTTTTTTATTATGAAATCGATGAATATGATAAAGCGGAACAATCCTTAACTAAGGCTATAGAGCTTAATCCTAAATTAGAGATATCCCTATTAGAGTTAAGTTCTGTTTTACTTGATAAAGGAAACTTAAAAAAATCTATCTTAATTGCCAACAAAATACTAAAGATGAATCCAAACAATACGGATGCTCTTACAAATCTTGGTTCTGCTTACTTTAAACTTAAAAAATTTGGTAAATCGATTAAGTATCTTCATCACGCTTTATCTCTTAATCCTAATTTATCTTTTACGAAAAAAGTTTTAAAGATGGTTGAAGAAGAAGCTTCTAAATAAATCTTATTAGTTGATGTTATTGACAATGAAATTATAAAAATATTAATATAAACGTAAGACTTCCCATTGTTATTGCTAAAAATAGAAAGAAACCAAAAACCTCCCATTTTTCTAACTCAGCATATTGCCCCGTTAAATTTAATAAAGAAAATAATAATAATCCTAATCCAACAGCTAATAGCGGAAAACCCCAAATTTGTTGAAAAATTAAACCAATACCACCAATAATTAATGTTAAGGTAGACAAATATTCAGCAAATATATGAGATATATTCTGATCAAATATTAATTTTAAGATAAAAATTTATAAAATTTCAGTCCAAATTTTACATACTTATACTTTTTTTAATTTACCCTCAAATAAAATTTTTAAGTCAAATAAAATTTTAAACAAATAATTTACTATAAATTGAAAAATTTGTAGCAAATAAATATTTCCGTAATGATTTTTAAGAATTACGAAAAACAATTCGACAAGTAAAGTCGTGAAATTCATACAAAGCAAATTGTCAAATACAAAACAACAAACAATACAAACCAAAAAGTTAACTTAACTAAATAAGGAGATGAATTAATAAAATGGCAAATAAGAAAGATGAGAATAGCGTTTATGTAGGTAGACGCCCTACGATGAATTACGTAATGGCCGCAATGATGATTTTAAATAGAAACGAAAAATGCACAGTTAAGGCAAGAGGAAGAGCAATTTCTCATGCCGTAGATGTCTGCGAGATTTTAAAAAATAGATTCCTTAAAGGAACAACATACGACGAGATTCGAATCTCTACTGAAAAGATAGAGGGCGATGATGGCCAAGTCAACAACGTAAGTTCAATCGAAATCGTTCTACAACCTCCTGAGGAGTAAATAGACCAATCAACTCACAGATTGAGTCACCCAGACAACTAAATAAATCCTTACTTTTTTTCTTTACTTTTGAAATAATCTTTATCTTATTTTTTTAGTATATACAGTAAAAAATTAAAATATAATATTCCAAAATAATCCTATATTCAATAATTTTCAAGATATCTCCCTAATCTAAAACATTTATAAATTTATAATTATTAAATAAAATTTTTAATTTGATTTAAAAAAGATTATTAAATCATGTAGAGCTGCTGGAGCTTCCGAAAAGGTATGCAAACAAATCGCTAAAGAAATTATTGAAGAGTTACCAAAAATAGAAAGTACAATTATTAGGGAATTAATATTAGAGAAACTAGAAAAGTTGGATCATGAAGCTCATAAATCTTGGTTGCAATATGATATTCGTGAAAAGCAAAGGTAAACAAATTTATATTTTTATTTTCTCATGCGTTAATTACTTATAATTTGACCAAATCATCCTTTTACTTTCTTCTAATGATTATATTATTATTCTTAGGTATATTTGATTTTCTTCATTTCCCAAATGCTTAAAATTGGATATTTTATTTACAAGTAATAAATCTATTTATGAATTTTAACTTTTTTTAACATCAAATTTTAATTTTCATAACTATATATAATATTAAGTGAGTAATCATGGGAGACTTAAAATTAGAATCAACATATTTTGAGAAAGCAGGTCCTATTAATACCGAAAAAGCGTTGGAAATCGCAAAATATTACTCTAAAAAGTTTGAAATAAAAGATTTAGTTATTGCAAGTACTACAGGTTCTACTGCTGAAAAAATGTTAGATTATTTTAGTCCGGAGGAGTATAATCTCACTATTGTGACTCATTCTTTTTATTTCACGGGTTCTAAAAATCGAACAGAATTTCCTAAAGAAAAGATGGACACTCTAAGAACCAAAGGATTAAATATTTTAACGGGAACTCATGCAATGAGCGGAATAGAACGTAATATTAGAAACTCTATGAATCAATGGTGTTTCGTAGATCTAATGGCTAAATATATCAGAGAACAATTTAGTCAAGGAACCAAAGTCTGTATTGAAATGGCTAGTATGGTTGCGGATGCTGGATATATTAATTCTATTGATGATGATATAATATGTATTGCAGGAACAGGTAGGGGTGCTGATACTGTTTGCTTAATTAAACCAGCGCCAACAAGTTTATTTGATAAACTAAGGGTTAAAGCGATTTTAGCCAAACCTCTTTAATTTTTATTTTTTTAATTCAACTTTTTAAATTAGAATAGCCTTAATATATTTGAAAGTTTAATAAATATGGTGATATATTTAATGAAGTTAATATATCATGAAAAATATTTAAATTCGAGTTATTCTTTAGACCCAGCAGCTGCTTCTGGCAGAATAGAATCGATTATGGAAAGTATAAGTAAAAAGATGGATGAAAATACCTATGAAATCTTAAATCCTGAATCTGCTACTGAGGATGACATTCTCTTAGCACATACTCAATATCATTTGAAATATGTTAAAAACGATTCATTATTATATGAATTGGCTTCCCTAGCAGTTGGAGGAGCTATATTAACAGCTAAACAAGCTATTCAAGGAAATCCTTCTTTTGGAATAATTAGACCTCCAGGTCATCATGCCTCCGCTAACTCAGCTTGGGGTTTTTGTTATTTTAACAATATGGCAATATCATTATTAAAATTATTCAAGGAACAAAAAATTAAATCTGCTTTTATTTTGGATTTTGATTTACATGTTGGAGATGGAAATAAAAATATTCTATTGAGTAGGACAGATAATTTTAAAGTAAAAATATTAAATCCAAGATCATCAAATAATACAAGTTATATTAATGAAGTTGAGGGATATATGAAAAATTTGGAAAATATAGATATATTCGCTGCATCTGCTGGGTTTGATCAAGGGATTGATGATTGGGGACACTTGTTATATCCAGAAGATTATACAACTTTAGGGAAGTTAATGAAAAAATATTCTCAAAAATTATGTGAAGGAAAGAGGTTTGCTTTACTTGAAGGAGGATATAATCATTCTGTTTTGGGGAATAATGTAGTTTCATTTCTACAAGGATTTAAATAAAGAAATAAGATATTAAATTTTAAATGTATATTATTTGTGTTATTTGGATTGCTTTTCGTTAAAAGGAATTAAATATCGGCGATTAATTAATGCTTGTATTGCTTCTATTACAATATCAATATTCTTTTCAGTAGTTAGATCAAAGATATCTTGTAATTGAATACTATCATGTTCTTTCATATAGACGTCAAGTACATTTATTATTCTTGTTTCCATACCACTTAATTTATTAGTTTTCTTTGAGTTAAGGAAAAAGCTTATATCATCTGTAATTACAAATGGCTCCTTATAGTCAAGCTTCAAGAGTTCATTTGCTATTGGGTCAATTGCTTCACGATAATTTTTAATAACACCAGTAAACTGTTTTAATTGATCGGATGTTTCCAAGTAAGCTCTTCTTGCAACTTCCCCAGTTTGAGTTTTTAATCGTTCAGAAGGTTTCTTTTGAAGGATTAATATAATTCTAAGATCTTCATAATCTGAAATTAATATGTAAAAGAATTTGAAATCAAGTTCTAGAGTTTTAATATCTTTTGATTTCTTATCCTTTTTCAAGAGTTTCTCCTCATCAATTTGGCTTACTTTTTCACCAAAAATCATAATTGCTTGAATAAATCCTCCAAACAAAGTTTCATCTTGATTTTTTAAAAATGAATACTTCTTTGAGTAAATAGTAACCCCGATATTCTTATGAACAGCATTTATTCCAATAATATTCCTTACATCTTTGAAGGGTTGGATCTTTTCTTGAAACTTTCTTTTCTTTTTATTCACAATGGGTTTATATATAAAAGCTCTAACTACTATCGTTGATAAAACTCCCGCAATAACTAAAAGAACTATACTTGCAGCCCATAAAATAGTGTTAGGCGTTGGAGGAATTGAAACTACAATATAATAAGGTATGGTTACAATTTCATATTCAGAATCTACTGAGATTGAAATTATAATTTCATATGTTCCTTTAATATTTGGAGGAATCTTTATCGTAGCTTCATATAATCCAGGACTCAATTCATTTAAACTCCCAATACCATATTTCCAATTATAAGATACCGTAGCGTTTTGAATAGATCTATTTGTTAACTCTTCTATTAAGTTCAATTGTAATTTAACGTTTTTATCCGCTAAAGTTTCAATAGTTCCCTCAAAATTAACTGGTTTAACATTTATTTTAATTTTATTGACGTTGATCCGAAATTGAAGAACTTGAGATTCATAACCTTTTTGTTCAAAAGTAATTTGAATGGAATTAATTCCAGGATTAAAGTTTGAAATTTGAATATTAATAGAACTATTAAAAAATGTATTAGGGGATTCTGTCAAATTTTTTTCAAATGCACCGTTTATAAAAGTTATAGTGCCTTCTGATAAATATTTCTTTTCTACAGTAGCATATACTCTCACTGAAAGAGACATATTTTCCTTAAAAAATACATTAACCTGACCGCCTTCATCAACTAATTCAGAATTGAACATTACTGTGAAATTTAATGGTTGTGCTTTCAGATCTAGGGTGAAAATAAAAACCCCAGATGTGTAACCTTGTTGTTGTTGAAATGTTAATTTAATAGAATTAGATCCAATTTCAAAATTAGTATCATTAATTAAAATAGATATATTATAAAAAGAATTTGGAGATTCTGTTAAGTTCTTTTCAAATCCATTAGTCGTAAGAGTTATAATCCCACCTGATAGGTATTTCTTTTCTACAGTAGCATATGCTCTCACTGAAACATTTATTTTTTGCCCAAAATAAAAACTATTAATAGAATTTTCTAGGATTTTCTGCGAATTAAGAGATACACTTAAGTTAATATCTTGTTCATATATTAAAAGTTTGAACGAAAAAGTTTTTGTTATATAGTTTAATTTGTGAAAGCTTAGGTAAATAGTGTTTATTCCAGCACTAAAATTATCTGTATTGATTAAGATCGAAATGTTATAAAATGTTAGAGGAGATTCGGTCAAATTTTCTTTGTAAGGATCATTAACAAATGTAATCACCCCTCCTGATATATATATTTTTTCAGCATTAGCATATGCTCTAACTGAGATATTTAGATATTCTTTAAAACTAAGTTCCGTAACAGAATTCTCACCAATTGGTTTAGAATTAAGCTTAACCTCCAGATTGACATCTTGTTCATAGATTGAAAGTTGGAATGAATATATTTCTGTCGTATAGTTTGATTTTTGGAATTTAATATATACATTATTTACACCTGTTCTAAAATTTGCTTGGTTAATGAAGAATGAAGCATTATAAACAGTTGAGGGAGATTCATTAAAACTCGTTACATAATTATTACTAATGAAAGTTACATTTCCTCCTGATAAATAGGCATTATCAATATTACCTAAAGCTCTTACTGAAAAATTTACTTGTTCTTTAAAAAATATATCATTAGGAAAGATATGATTTTCTTGAAGCGGTTGTGAATTTAAAGAAACTGTTAAATTTACATTTTGTTCAATAATATCAAATTGAAAGACATTTAGTTTAGTTTCATAACCAATGGCACTAAAATTAAATGTAACTGAATGAGTTCCTAGATTTTTGAAAGCATTAGAACTAAATTTCACAGAATAATTCCCTTCTCCTAAATAATCTATAGAGAGAACGTACTTGCTATTAATGTTAAGTTTAACATTCGCTCCTGAGATTCCTAGTCCATTTTGATCTTTATATAAAAATTTAACTGTAATATTGTCATTGTATTGCACAAGAGTTGGATAAGCATATCGTTGTAAACTGGTATGTAATTGGAGATCTATTTGTAATAATTCTAGATTCTCTTGAGTTTCATAGTATGATTTTCGAGCTGAAAAGGTTATATTATATAGATTACGTTCCAAATTAATCATACGTATTTCAGTTAAATATATTCCTCCTCCTTGATAAGTCATTGTACCTGTGATCTTTGTGGCATTATCCATAGTAAAATTCAGAATAGCATTTGCTATGCCCATTCCGGTGTCTATATCAGTATAATTTACTTTAATTAATACATAATCTCCAAGAAAAGCAGATATAAGTTTGTTTTCATGAAATTGAGATCTTTTCAAGATAGTTTTATGATTTATTGTAAAATTTAAAATTGATAACCCTATTTGAGAAATTTTACTATTATTATCATCCCAAGAAACCATTGCTATATATTCTCCTACACTTGCATTATCTGCATTAAATTCTATTCGTGAAAATTGAACATTACCTGAAGTATCAATCAAAACATTTGTTTCTTGATACCATATTGATTGGTCAGGTGCATATATTACTAAAGTAGCATTTGTTTGACTAATATCAGGAATAAGCGAGGTTCTAATACTGGCATTTATTTTAATAATTTCAGATGCTTGAAAAGTGCTATTTTCTTGCCAATTGCCACCCAATTTGTTATAAAGATTTGCATTTTTTATATAGTTAGGAGATTTAGCTATTACTTCCCAAGGTCCATTGAGACCTTCTATAACATTAGTAGGGATAATCAAACTTGAATTTCCATAACCTGCAGTCCCCAAAACTTCATTAATAATATTTGTCCCATAAGGATTAATTAGTTGAGTAACATTCCAATTTAATGGTTTGGAAAAATTAATGTAATAATTTTCTGAATAAGTTCCTGGAATAGAAACAGGGAAATACGCATTCCAAGTAGAGACAGAGTTATTTTCAACTTCAAAGTCAATACCTTCTAACCCTGTTGCTGTTCTTGATTGGATCTGAGATTTTGCGTTTACATAGAAAGTTGTATCAACATATACATATCCCGTGGAATTAGATGTAAAAAAGAAATAATGATATTTTCCTCCTAATGCTCCTTCCCATGTATTGTTCATTGTTATACTTCCAATTATATCTCCTATATCATCTTGGATTGGATATTCATTATTATTGGTAAAGTCTGAAATGGTTAGATTTACTTGTGAAGGCTTTGCGAAGGTTGAAATCCTTAATGAAACATTATCAAAAAATAATTTTAGATAACCAGTTGGATTATAACTGGCAAGATTTCCAAATGATACACCTAAAAGAAGAGAAACTCTTCCAGGAGGTACTAGATTATATTGCTCTGCTGTAAATGGAACAATGGTATCTGAATTCCATGAATTATTTGTGAGTTCGGTCATTCTCAATTCTTTGAATTGAATTGAGTTAGTATTTACATCTAATTGAGCATAAATTGATGACCCAGATCCAGCAGTATTCCAATTCGGATCTGTATATAAAATCTTATAATCAAAATCGAGATACCAATCTTGATATGGTATATGAGATCTGGGTAAATTAAAAGTATAATTCAAATAACAATTAACATTAGCCCATTGATTTGTCAATGATGCATTATTCTCAAGTTTTAGAAAAATTGAATCGTTATAGCCATTAGTATTGTTATACCAACCAAATGACACACTTCTATAGGTATCTGGGGGATTAGGTTCTATTACATTTAGTCCCCATGAATTCTTATCATAACCATTATTAAAATTCTCATCAATCCATTTTGCATTGTAATCATATATTTTAGACACATTACATGTCACTTGGTTTGCTTTCCAATTATTGGGAACTAAAATGGATGCATTTTCGTTGTTTGTTATATTTATATAACTATTCTCAAAAGATCCTTGCCCATATTGAACTATATTTCTAGCAGCTCCTATTCCTGAATAACTTGTTGTAGAGGAAGCACTAGTCATTGGTAAATTCTTATTTTCCTTTGTATTAAAATTACTAGGCGGCTGAATGGGATTATTATAATTTTGTGTGATGTTCAAGAATGGAAATAGCGAGAACGAAAGAATAATTCCTAAAATTAGAATAGTACCATATAGATATAATTTACTAAATTTTAATCCTCGTCCTCTCAAAACCATTTTAAACCCTGTTATAGCTAGCATTTATAAACAAATATTCTTGTTAATATAAAAGATTCAAACTTTCAATTATGAATCATTAAGATTATGCCTCTATATAAATGTATATTTTTTAAAAATAAAG
>JARRLT010000067.1:0-19397 GCA_037386725.1 Promethearchaeota archaeon | reverse complement strand
ATCTACGAATAATAATAAAATATACGATTATACTCGGACTTACTCCTAAGATTGCATAAAATATCTGTAAGAATAGAAATTCTGATTTATCTCCGTAACGAGTAGGTATCCCTGTTATTTTAAAACTAACTGGGATATTCTGTTTAAGCTGTGGATAGACATACAATGCGTAAAGTAATAAAGCAGTCATTAAAATTAGAGAAAAAACGAAAAGACTTAACTCTATTCTTTTAATCTTGTTTATATTTTGCGAACTTTGTTCTAGTGGTTTATTTTTCTCAAAATCAAGATTACCAATTAACTTATTTTTCTCTTTAATTTGATTTATAAAAAGGTCTCCATTTTCGGGGGTAATTCCTATAGATCTTCCTATATTTGTTGAGATTATAATCAATTTTTCTAACTTAGTTCCGTATAAAGATATTTGGGGTGATCTCCCATCAAGTAGAAGCCCATGAAAAGGCGAAAAAAATCTTGGCTTTTGAAATTTTGTATCTTTTGAAAATTCAACATTCGTAATTGTTCCATATGGAATGACTTTTCTTAATAGACCATGTTTTATGATTAAGGCATCTGGGGCTAAAATATATTTAATTTGATGGCCACTAAAACTAAAATGGCAAGATAAATCCTTCCACGAACCTTTGCAGCCTTAAAAACATTTTGATCAATTTGGTTAAATGCCATAAATTTTCAAATCCATGATTAATTTAAATCATAAATTTATAATATAAAACAAGAAAGTATCTAAATTTAACTTTCTTTTTCCCTTTTTTTCAAATTTTGCCTTAAATATTGTGTAAATTGGTTTGATTTTAGGGAAAAAAGGAAGTTTTTTACCGAGTTAATCCAACTCATATTAATTTCTGAGAAAATTACATTCTGCATACTTCAAAACGTAATGGATTTTTTAAGAGTGAATTTGATTTTCTCTTCAAATAAGATTTTTCATTCATGCAAGAAAATTAAAACCTATTAAAATAAGTTGAAGATATTCTAGATCAAGAAGAAAAGGAAGAATTGTTTTAAAATATCTAATTCGACGTTTTTTAAGTTTTTAATCTTTTTTTAAGGTTTCTTATCCTTATTCTTTCTATATTTACATCGAGCGCCGCATCCATCCTCAAGGGTTGGATTGTTTTCTTCAGAATCAAAATCAATCGGTAAAATGAAATCTTTAGCGATTTCGGTTACTATCTCCATAGAAACACTTGCTATCTCTTCCTTATCTCTAAAATGATAGTTAATAATCCGATCTAGTTTCTCAAGTTCAGAACTTGCTAAAAGAATGCAAATATTATGTTCTCCGCTGAGCCTAAATGCATTGAGCATAAAAGGACAACATTTCGCCATTTCCATCACTTCGTGAGGATCTCTTGTCCTTATTTCAACCGTTGCTAAATAAAGTTCGACATTTTTAAAGTTTATTCCCGGTTGAAAGCGTAAAATTCCTTCATTCTCCAATTTTTTTATTCGCATGCCAACGGTTGGCTGACTTCGATTTATCTTCTCAGCAATTTCCGTATGAGTCATGTCTGGATGGTCTTGTACGAGTGTTATGATTTGTCGATCAATATCATCGAGTTTTAGTTTATCACTTATCATTTCACATCACTTTTGTCTATTTATTTTTGTTATATAGTATAAAAAGATAAAAACATTAAAAATTTATTTTTTATAAGTTTTTAAATTTTAGACAAATTTTGCACTTTTCTGTACATTCTTCTGGTTTGAGGAGATTACGTTTTCTTAGTAGGTTAAATTCTATAGGTACAACGAAATCTTTGGCGGAATCTATAATAATTTCCGATGTAACGTTTGGAAAAGTGGCTCGAAAGTGCTTATTTATAATTTTTTCAAAACTTTTTAAATCTGGGGCAATTATCAAGAAAAGAACGTTAAATTTTCCAGAAAGCTTAAAAGCGTTCAAAATGTAAGGACATGTTTTAGCCATTTGGATGGCACTTTCTGATTTATCAGTTTTAATTTTGACCATTCCCATAGTAAGCTCAACTTCTTTCATATTGACGCCTGGTTGTATATGGAAGATATTACTTTTTAAAAGTTTTTTCAACCTAAGGCCAACAGTAGGTTGCGATCGATTAATCCGATTCGCAATTTGTTCATGAGTTAGATTCGGATTTTTTTGTAGAAGATTCATTATTTTTTTATCCACATAATCTAACTTTAGTTGGTTTGTAGATGTCATTGGGCTCATCAGTTTATAATATTGTTATAATTTTGGATATTCCTTCCAGAACTTACTATTCATAAATTGCATGTCTATCCTAAAAAATCTTTACCTCTCTTTATAATTTGGAATATGAAAATGAATAAACTAGTTCTAGGAATGAATTAGAATTAACTTATAAAATATAGAGAAGTATCATCTAATATTGCTTAACGGCTAATAAAATTATCTTGAATTAAATTTAAAGATTAGAAATAGTTAATTTCTTAAAAATAATCTATTAATCAATAAATATAGCGTCTTGAGGACAAGCTGTTGTACAAAGATGACATTTAACACAAAATTCTTCTCTCTCATTGACTACGGTGCATTTGGGTTCCATATCTTTGTTTATAACTTTATATACTCCACGAAAACAAACTTGTTCACACGCATATGTCTTACATGACTTACATTTCTCTGTATCAATATGATGAAATTTATAATTCTCAACCAAATCTTTTTCACTTACTTCAGTCATCGAAAAAGTAAAACATTATACAAAATTTATGCTTTCGTTTTATATTCTATAAGAATTAACTAAAATTTTAATCTGAAAATATGATATAAAGAAACTATATTTTATAAAAATTCATTTTAAGATTGATCTAAAAATATACCATCTAGAACTTAAAAAATATTGGTAAATCCCTAATAGATACAAAAAATGGTACCTTATAAACAACCGATATATCAATTGGATGATTTGAAAAAAGGTATTTTCCTCTTTCGCCATAATCGATTTGCTGGGGAGATTAAATATAAAAATAAAATAAAAAGTGCTCATATTCACGATCCAGGCCGATTAAAAGAATTATTAGAAAAGGGGGCTGAAGTCCTCTTTACTTATTCTAATGGAAAACTCACTTATTACTTAAAAGCAATAAAGAAAGAAAATGAATGGATCTTGATTGACTCTTCATTACATTCGAGATTGGCTCAAAAAATATTTCCATATATTCCAGCGCTTTCAAATTTGAACAATGTTAAAAAAGAAGTAAAAATAGGGGAAAGTCGGATTGATTTTGTTGTAGATGATATTCCTTTGGAAGTGAAAGGTGTTACATTAGTTAAAGATGGTATTGCCTTATTTCCCGATGCGCCTACTAAGAGGGGAACAAGACACGTAAATGAGATTATTAAGAATAATGGAATATTATTATTTTTGGTGTTTAGAAAGGCTTTTAAATTTGCACCTTACTTTAAAATGGATCCCAAATTCTCTACGGCTTTAAAAGAAGCAGTAAAAAAAGAAATTACAATAATTCCAGCTCAACTAAGTTTTAATGGAAAAACAATCTATTATGAAGGTATATTGCCCCTTGCTGAGTTTTAAAGTCTATTTGTCTTCAATTTTAATTCCGAGTTCTTGAAGTTTGTCTCTAATTTCATCACTCAAATCATACATTTTCTTTTCCCGAATTTTCTGGCGTGTACTCTTGATAATCTCTAATAAACTTTTAATCAATTTATCCTTTTCGCCTATGGGTTCAACAACACTCAATCTTAATCTTTCTTTCAAATCGGGGAAAATACCGAATATTTCCTCAAGGTCTTCTATTAACTGAAAGAATTTCTCCTTAAGTTCTGTGTTAATTTCTACTTCTTTTTCATGGATTGCTCGATTTATGTCTTTAAATAACATAAAGATTTCTGCAAAAGCTTCTGGTGTATTGAAATCATCGTCCATTGCTTCTATTATTCTCTTTTTCGTATCTTTCACTCTTAATATTAACTCTTTAACTTCTTCTGAATCATTCTTTTCTGTAGGTGTTTCATTAACAGTTTTGATGGTGTTTATCAGTTTCTCGTAATTCTTCTTCGCCTGGCTAATAGAATCAATTGAAAAGTTCAATGATCTTCTATAATGACTTTGAATGAGAAAAAGTCTAACCACCATTGGTTCAAATTTTTGAAGTATTTCAGATACAAGGAAGAAATTTCCTAAACTTTTAGACATCTTCTCGTCATCCACATTTACGAAACCATTATGTAAGAAATAATTTGCAAATTTATCTTTTCCTGTGTAGGCGGTAGTTTGAGCAATCTCATTTTTATGATGCGGAGCTTTAAGATCTAATCCTCCTCCATGAATATCGATAACCTCTCCTAGGAATTTAATTGCCATACTGGTACATTCAATATGCCAACCTGGACGACCTTCACCCCATGGGCTCTCCCAATAAGGTTCTCCTTCTTTTTTCTTTTTCCAAAGGACAAAATCTTTTGGATCGTATTTATCCCCAAAAAGAGGGTCTTCTTCTTCGGGAATCTCATATTCTTCTTCTATTGCTTCTTCATTAACATTTTGAAATATTTGATCGTAACCCTCATAAGAATTTACTGAAAAATAGACTGAACCATTACTCTCGTACGCATATTCCTTTTCTATTAAAGTTTGAATAACTTCAATCATGAAATCAATTATTTCTGTTGCGCGTGGATTTCTGGTATCTTTTTTCACATTTAATTTATTCATTATATCTTCGTAACTTTTAATGTATTTTTCACTGAGAGTCTTGGTGTCTATTCCTTTTTCATTTGCTCTTTTTATGATTTTATCGTCAATATCAGTATAATTTTTAACTATATTGACTTTATAACCTTTATATTCCAAATATCTTCTGATGACATCAAACGCCACAGCCGACTTTGCATGGCCTAGATGAGGGGAATCGTAAACTGTGGGACCGCATACATACATTAGAACCTCTTTTGGACTGATTGTATTAAATTCCTCTACTTTGAATGTCAGACTGTTGTAAACTTTCATCATTATTCCTATCTATTTTTGTTATTTTTTAAAGATAATCTTAAGAATTATAAATTTCAAATTTTAATAAAAGATTAACCTCGTCGCCCCGATTTAATTTCCGGTCCAAAATAATAGCGAGGTTATTTAGAAAAGCCAGCGGTGGGAATTGCACCCACGAATAGCGGCTTTCTGCAGAGTTGTTCTGCAGGCCGTCTCCTTAACTGCTCGGATACGCTGGCACATTTTTTAAGATTAAATTTTTTTGTGAATAACCTTACAAATTACTTATACATTATATAATCGTAAATCATAAAAAAACTATATGACTTCTAATCTCCAATAAATTATTACCTTAACAATTAAATTTGAGTTTAAATATTCTGAAATAAGGTATTAAAAGGATTTTCTTTTAAAATACCAAATTCTTTCTTAATAATTATAGTGTTCTATAATTGAAGTGAAGCTCCAATGAACGATTATCAAAAAATTAAAAAAATCCTCGATTTGAGGTATCATCCAATAGGATTGAAATTAGTGTATGAAAATAGTCATCAAGATGATTTCAGTTCCAAGTGTTATAATATTGAAAAAAAGCAACGGTTTTCGAAATATATAAAACGTGTGGCAGAGGGGGATCTATTAAAACTATCTGAAACAGATACAGCATGTATATCTTCTGATACAGCTGGTCATGATTCATTCAGTAATATTGAATTAGATATGAAGTTAAATATTAGAGGGCTCAAACATCTATTGCTATTTCCTGTTGATGAATATCCTGAAGAGAGCATTGATGCTATGATTATAATCATTACCCCCCATCAATTTATGAAACTTATAGAGATATATGTAGAATTATATAATAAACCAATGAAATTAACCACTGGAGCTAGTACGGGGGTTTGTAGTGAAATTGTTGCATATATAATTAAAAGAGAAGATGTTAATGTTTCATTTCTTTGTCACGGAGCTAGATCTTATGCAGGATTTGATGCTGATGAATTTTTATTTGGAATACCTGCAAAATTAATACCGGATTTTATGGAAAAATTGCTTGAATAATCAAAATTGAGTTAATATAATTTTTAATAGGTGTAAACCTCTGTTGAAAGGTATTTTTCTCCACCATCTGGGAGTAAAACAACAAGATTCTCATTTTCTCTAAGTTCATTAACTGCTACATTTAAAGCAGCCCACATGGCAGCACCAGATGATATGCCTGTGAAAATACCTTCCATTCGAGCAAGTTTTCTTGCCATCTCAATTGCATCTTGATTTGAGACTTTAATAATTTTATCATATATGCTTGTGTTGAGAATTTCAGGAATAAAACCCGCGCCAATTCCTTGAATTTTATGTGGACCTGGTTCTTCCCCAGATAATACAGCGGAGCCCTTTGGTTCTACAGCAAAAACCTTTAATCTCGCTCCCACTCTGTCTTTTAAGATTTCACCGACACCAGTTATTGTTCCACCTGTACCTACTCCAGCAACAAATCCATGTATTCTGCCTGCGAGGTCATTAAATATCTCTTTTGCAGTTGTTTGTCTATGAACTTCTGGGTTTGCTGGATTTTTGAATTGTTGAGGCATATAGGAATTTTCAATTTTATCTAAAAATTCTTCTGCTTTTTTGATGGATCCATTCATACCATTTTCTTTCGGTGTTAGAATTACTTCCGCTCCATAAGCTTGTAATATCTGTCTTCTCTCAACAGAAACACTTTCAGGCATAGTCACAATTAATTTATATCCCTTTACAGCACACACAAGAGCTAGCGCAATACCTGTATTTCCCGAAGTTGGTTCTATTATAGTCGTTTCAGAATTTATTATTCCTTCTTTTTCAGCATTTTCGATCATTGCCATGCCTACTCGATCTTTTACACTACCACCAGGATTAAATAATTCTAATTTTGCAAATACATTAACTTTAAACCCCTTAGTAACTCGATTTAATTTAACTAATGGAGTTTTGCCAATTGTTTCTATAATATTATTGAAAAAATTCATTATTTACTCAATCCATTTAAGTAATTATGTATTATACTCTTTCTTCCTTTTTTGGATCAGCAAGAATAGAAAACTTTCTTTCTAACTCTTTAATTCTTTTTTCAAATTCTGATATAGTATTTGTGAGAGGGTCTGGAATATCCCCATGTTTTAAATCAACTTCTCTTTCTATTTCTTCTCCTTTTATCTTTGTTACTCTCGCTGGAATTCCAACCACTACCGAATGTGCTGGCACATCCTCTACTACTACTGAATTGGCCCCAATCCTTGCATTATCACCTATGCTAATTGGTCCTAATAATTTCGCCCCCGTTCCAACCACAACGTTATCTCCCAACGTGGGATGTCTCTTGACAGGTTCTAAACTTGTTCCACCCAGTACAACTCCCGCATATAATGTACAATTATCGCGATTCGATAAAGCAATACCGCTTTTATCCCAGGATAACTTGTTAAGACTTCCACAAAAGAACGAGCTGCAGGATCCTTTGTAAAAGCAGCGTTTACATCAGAAACAAAAAAATTTAGTATCTTTTGTAATTCATTATCAATTTCGTGGTGATCGATATCTTCTACTTTATACTTTAAATTTAGCATACAATCAGTACAATAATTTGGATTATATGTCCCCTTATCTTTGATTTCCTTCCCACAACTAAGACATTTTAAAAAGTTTTCCATTTTCATAACCTAAACCACATTTATTATTTCTGATTTTTAAAAGGCTAATAAGAGTTATTATAATATATTCCATTAATTTCAAATAATTTTTTATTATAATCAATAAATTCGAAAACCTAAATATCATAAATTTTACTTAAATAATTCTAAAAATAGCGCTATTTATAGTTTTAAGATAAACAAAATTCTTATATAGTTTAGGATGGAACTATCTATTATAAATTAAATTTTTTAAAGAAGGAATTAATTATGGGCCTTCAAATTTTAGATCCGGTAGAAATATTGCATGGAGTCTTCACATTCAGTTTTATTGCAATTTCAATAATCATTGGCCTAATATTTTTACTAAAATATTGGAAAGAAAAAAGAATAGAAATAATCACATTAGGTCTAGCATGGATTTTTCTAAGTTCTGCATGGTGGGGAAGTGGTTTTTCTTTTTTCTTAATACTGATTAATTTACCCCCTCTTAACGAATTTTTCTTCTTACTAATTGCGAATTTTTTTATTCCATTTGCTTTAGTATTTTGGATGTATTCTTTTACTTATCTTGTATATCCTCCAAGTAAAAAATTAGTAACCTTGATTTTTTCTATAATTCTTGTGATTTTTGAGATTCTTTTGATTATTTTTATATTTGAGGATAGAAGTTTAGTGGGGAGAATCCAAGAAGCTTCAACTTTCTACTATATGCCAGGTATTTTTACCTTGATTTTCCAATTATTTGCTGTAATTATTACAATTGTTACGGGAATTATATTCTCTATTCGATCATTGAAATCTCATATTCCGAAGGTAAAATGGAAAGGAAGATTTCTATTAGGCGCCTTTATTTTGTTTGCTTTTGGATCATTTTTAGATGCCGTTATCCATTTAAATTCTATTAGTCTTATAATTGTAAGAGTGCTTTTAATATTAAGTTCTATAGGTTATTACCTCGGCTTCTTGTTACCAGATAAAATCCTACAAAAATTAACTACTATAAATAAAGAAAATTAATTTTAAACTCTCATTTTTTCCTTTTTTCTCGATTTTTTTATAATCCAAAAGTAAAAATTTATTTCAATTTCTTGAAATAAAACAAATTTCTAGAATTTTTAATGCCTTATAGTCTAAATTTTTATGTATTTCTGTTTCTCTAGTTGAATTAGATTAATATAGATTTTACATTTTTGATTCTCTATTCAAAATCTAATATGGGTGATAAAAATGTCAGAAAGTAAAGATAAAATAATTGTTTCTCCAAATTTATGTGCTTGGGCAGATGATGAACATTTATCCTATCATATCGAAGTAGAATTACCTGGAGTAGATAAGGAGAGTATAGTGATGAAGATGCATGAAGATAGTTTCTTTTTAAAAGCAGAAACAGAAAATACCGTTTATATCGGTTTTTTTATGATTTTCATATTGATTTATTTATTAGTGAATAATTCTTATTTCTGTTAATTCCATATAGAAAAATTGGTTTAATATTTAATCTTTTCATTTTTCAAAAAATCAAAGACAGAATAAGCAGCAATTACACCCTCAGAAACTCCTGTGATAGCTTGCTTGAAGGGGGCATTACCAACATCTCCTGCTGCGAAAACTCCAGGGATATTCGTTTCAGATTTTCGGTTAATAACAATCTCATCTTTTTCATTTACTTCAACTCCAATACTTTGAGCTAGTTTTGAATTAGGAATTGAGCCAATTTCAATAAAAACTCCATCAATTTCAAATTCTTTACCATTATCAAAAATAACTGAATGAACAGACTGATTTCCTTTTATTTCGATGATATTTGTATTACTGATTATCTCTATTTTTTCATTTTCTAAGACTCGTTCTTTATTAATTGGTTCTGCTCTTATTTCGCCCTTTCGGTAAATGATAAATACTTTTTCAGCATTTTGAGCCAAAAATAAAGCTTCCTTCGCGGCGGAATCACTCCCCCCAATAACAGCAACATTTTTCCCCGAGTAAAAAGGGCCATCACATGTAGCACAGTAACTGACTCCATTCCCTGAAAACTTTTCCTCTCCAGGAATGTTTAACTTTCTATGTTCCGAGCCAGTCGCGAAGACTATTGCTTTTGCTTTAAATGTCTGAAAAAAGGATTTTAAAATAAAGATATCATTTTCTTTTTCAATTTCACGTATCTCATCAGTTATATATGGAATATCAAGCGAATTGATATGTTCTCTAAACATTTCCATAAGATCTGATCCTGTTACTGAAGTAATTCCCGGATAATTCTCAACAATATGGGTTGTTGTAATTAATCCACCATATACTCCTCCTATTGCAAGCACTTCCATATTGAATCGGGCCGCATAAATCGCGCATCCAAGTCCCGCTGGCCCTAACCCTAAGACAATAAGATCATAAATTTTTTCGGGATCTATAGTTTCAATATTATACATATCTAAATTCTAAATATTTTGTTTTAAATTACTATTTACTACTATTAGTATAATTTACATCTAGACTTTTTTTAAATTTACCTAATACCTAATATTAATATTTGATCCAATCAATTCTTTTAATAATTGTTGAGGTGGAACCATCCCTTGAATAGGAGCTCTTTCATTAATTATCGTATATGGAACACCTTGAGAATTATAGTATTGCCCGATGTCAGGGTTATTCACAATATCTACCACCACTGTTCTTATTTTCCCCTTGCTTGCAATTGAGAATAAATTTGCCGCTTCTATCATCGTTGGACAGTACGGACACTGCATGGTCATCATTATCTTGATGGTTGTTTGAGGAATTCTGTTTATATTTTGTTTAATTGCATTTTCATAATAATTTGGCCCTCCCCCTAAAGCGAATAAAGCTTTTACAAAAGGTTGAATTTCTTGGCCTATTGGATTCGCGAGATACCTAATAATTTCTTTTCCTTGATCATCAATGAATAGTATTGTCGGTACTCTCTGAATATCATATTTTTTCGCAAATTCGGGGTCTTCATTGAGTGATAATTCTTCGATTTTTAAAAGACCGTTTGAGTTTTCTTCATAAATTCGTAAAAGATTCATGGTTTGGTCACAATCTCTGCATTCTCTCACTTTCGTCCCATCAGGATTGGTCCTTAATGATGTAAATACTCTTAACTTAACTGGTTTTGTAAGTTTTTTCATTTCATTTTGAATTATTTTTTTATAGGTTTCATTGGACAATCTTTCTCACCTTTAATAGGAATTAATAAAATTATATCAAATACGAAATAATATTAGAGAATTAAGCATACATTCCCCCTAAATCTCTTTTTCCTTTAGTCAATTTTTCTAAAAGATCTTGAGGATTAAACATACCGTAAAGATGTTCCTTCTCGTTGATTAGTGTGTGTGGGACTCCTGATATTTGATATTCTGCAGCAACATCTTGATTAGCATTAATATCAATAATCTCTGATTTAATTTTCCCATTCGAAACAATCGCGAATAAAGTTACTATTGGTAATACTTGTGGACAATATGGACAAGTTTGAGTTACAAACAATTTGATATCAGAATTGGAGATGTTTTTGAGATTAGTTTTAACTTGATCTTTATAGAATGGTGATACTCCTGAATAATACTGTATACTTCGGATAAATGGTACTAATTCATTTCCATCAGGGATAGCAGAATAACGAATTATTTCTTTATCATTTTTATTTAAGAATAATATGGTTGGGATTCTCTTAATTTTATATTTCTCGCTAATCTGCTCATCTAATTCAGTAGATATCTCTTCAAATTCAAATTTACCATCAGAGAACTTCGCTAAAGTATCAAGGATATTAATTGCAGTATTACATGCCATACATCGTCTTGTTTTCTTTCCGTCATTAATTTTATAATCAGTGAATATTTTAACTGTTACCTTATCTCTTAACTTCGACATTTCATTTTTAATTATCTTTTCTTCTCGGTTTAACTTATTACTTCAAATTCTCCTTTTTATAAAATAATTGAATAAGTATGTGTAAATTAAAAAATTGATTTTTTGATATTCAACTTTGAATTTATTTTTAAAATTAAAGGGATTATTCTTTTTAAGAAATTAACTCAATTAAATCTTTAAGATTAAGATCTAATTTTTCCTTCTTTCCAAAGACCTTAATAAACCAATAACAATCTGGACAATAATAAGTTACATAATCTCCCTTAAAGTCATGAACACGTAAGCGTGCTATCTTTTCGGATACGTCTTTCCTTAATTGGTGACCAACTCCACCCCCACAACAAAATAAGGGGATATCCATAATTCTGTATCCCGATGTTCTTAAAATATTCTCGGTTTTTTCCTTAATATCTGGCATACGATCATATACCAAAGGACAAGCATGTTGAATACTTACCTCTCCTTCTTTACGATTTTTCGAAGGTTCTAAGTAATTTGTATAATACTCTATATCAATACCCAAATCACTATAATGTTTCTAGCAACTTTTCCAATCGAGTTCTTCATCAGATGTATCCAGGAATCTCTGTGTCTATAGAATGCGGGAAGAATCAGATATTCCAGTTACCAGAATAGGATAACCACAGCAGATTTCTTTATCTAAAGTTGTAAATTCCACTCCGTGACTTATAAGATATTCTGCAACGTGTTGACCATACTTCGGAGTTTTTACGCTGGTGAAACAACCAAAATAAAGTAAAGTTTCACTTTCCTCTAAGACACCTTTGGGTAATTTTATTCTACTCTTATTATTTTTATAAGGTGTTTCGTATCTTTCAAATGTTTCTTTAATTTCATTTTGATTTTTAATTTCATTTCCATCTTTGAGGAACTTCTGTTTTAATAAAATTCTTTCATCTGATGTGCCACATTCTCTACAATGAACACAATTATATAGTTTGTAATAATCTTCTTGGTTAAATTTATACTGATGTCTTTTTTTAACTAATTCATGAACTTCATCATTTGTTAAAAAATTTTCAGGTTCAACTTCTTGAGTAGGATATTTTCTTTGTTTATTTGAATCATTCATATATTACTTTTAATTTCATTAAATCCATTAGACTTACTTTATTAAATTAGATGTAATTGTTAAATCTGAGTCCTATAAAAAATTATTTTTTAAATGAAAGTCATATTAAATCAAAAGTTATTAAATTTTCAGTTTTTTAAAGAATTATATTAAATTGACACATTAAATGAAGAGAAACTCAAATAAACTGATTTTAATTGGAATAGACCAAGCGATTCCGTATTTAGTTACGAAATTTATGGATCAAGGGATTCTTCCTAATATAAAGAAATTAAATGATAATGGTATTTTTGGAGAAGCATACTCTTGTCCTCCTTGTGATACTCCTACCAATTGGACGACTATCGCAACAGGAACAACGACTGCTATCCATGGTGCTACTAGTTTTTATCTTCATATACCCGGGGAACCATTTGGTGAAAGCTTAAATCATAGATCTCGAACCCAGTTATCTAAGTATTGTCAAGCGGAATATATTTGGCAAGTTGCGGATTCTCAAGGATTAATACCCTTTGTGGCAAATTATCCTTCTGGATGGCCAATGGAATTTGATAATGGGGCGATAGCAGCCTTAATCTGGCCAATTCCTGAGACAATTCCAAATGTTGTCTCTAGACCAGCAATCCTTACATATAGAACTGATTTAAATAATACTTTCCAGATAAGCCCTACCCATAAATCTTTTGATATTAATAAGAATTCTGAGAATCTGGAATTTTCCCTTGAATTTAAATATGGATCTATGAAAGAACCCCCCACTCTTAGTCTATATATCATTAATAAAAATGGGAAAGAATACGATACGATTTATCTACCAAAGGATTCAAAAAATGAGGAGCAAATTATAGGAGTAAATGAGTGGAGTCAATGGATATCACTTAATATTTCAACCAAATATGGTGAATTACCTTGTTTCTTGAAATTAAAACCTTTGGAATTAAATTCTGATGGATCAAAATTAAAACTTCAGAGAACATCGGTTTATAATTCAAAAGGATGGACAAAACCAGATAATTTTGGAGAGAAAATTATAAAAAATGTAATTCAACATGACTTGAATCCAAAGGACCAAGAAGTAGAATATATGATTAATGAGGAGGTTGAATCATATTTACTTCAAGCAAGATTAGATACTCAGACTATAGGACAAACAGTTTGCTTTGCAAAAAAAGATTTAAATTGGGATATATGCTTCTTTCATGCTCATTTATTAGATAGTGTGAATCATAAAGAATTAGCGTATCTCTACGAGAAATCACCATTATATTCCGAAAATTCTTCAAAAAAAGCTTGGAAGAATGTAGAAATGGGATATAGAATCATTGATGAAATGGTAGGATATATCATGGATAAATGTGTAGATAAAAACACCATTGTTGTATTCGTAGCAGATCATGGGGCAATTCCTGCTTGGAAAGTTGCTAATATAAAGGAAGCATTGAAAAGAAAGGATTTAGTTTCCTATAAATGGAAGAATTCTCAAAAAAAGTTCATAATAGATTGGAAAAAAACCAAAGCATTTCCTTATTTTGAACCTCCATACATTTGGGTAAATCTTAAAGGACGAGATCCTCAAGGAATTGTTAATTCTTCTGAATACGAATCTGTACGAGATGAGATTATCGACTGTTTATTAGATATGCGAGATCCTAAGAATAACCAAAGAATAGTAAAAATTGCCTTAAGAAAAGAGGAAGCTGATTTTTTAGGACAAAATGGTGACCGAATTGGAGATGTAGTATATTACTTAAATCCTCCATATCAAATTTTTGACGGTAATTTACAAGAATTAGATGCGAGTGAAATCTACCCTAGTTCTATTAATAAAAGTTTAAGTTATCCAGCGAATGGTTGCTTTGGCGCTCATGTATATTACGTACCTACACAAAAATTAGGTAAATTTTCAGTAAGTTGTCCTTTAATAATCAGTGGTCCCGGAATAAAAAAAGGATATCAATTGAATCAAAATGTAAATTTAGTTGATTTAGCTCCTACATTTTCATATCTTCTCAACATTCCCAAACCAAAACATTCGGTAGGTAGAGTTTTATATGAAATTCTGGAATAGTATGATCAACAATTGAAAAGATATAGATTTTCTCTTATTTTTACATTAAAAGTTCAAATACATCTTTTATTTGAGGTTTAATGTGAAATTTTTTCCCAAATCTATCCAACCACCACCAACAAGAAACACAATATGTTGTAGCATAGTCAATATCTTCTCTATCAAAATCTTTTATTCTCTTTTCTCCAATTTTATCTATTACATCAAGTCGATGCATACGTCCCAATCCATGACCACAACACCAATGAGGTACATCAATTATTTCATACCCGCTCTTTCGAAAGATATCTTCGACTAGAATATTGGATCCTTCTCTCCCTCGATTCATTAATTGACATAGATGTTGAAAAGCCACAGTACCAGTTTTCTTTTCTTTTGAGGGTTTAAGATAATCTATGATAAATTCTACTCGTATGGGATTTTCCATTCTCTCAGTATATTCTTTCCTAAATAATTCATAACAAGCAGGACAAAGGCAAATAATTTTTTTGTAATTTTGAAATATCTTGATATTCTCATTGATTGCAATTTCAAGTTCTTTATTTGAACCCGAAACATAAAAAGGCCATCCACAGCAAATTTCTTTGTCTAAAATGGTGAAATCAATATTTTGGCTAAGTAAATAATCAATTGAATGTTCAGTATATTTAGGAATCCTTATAGTTGAAAGACAACCCATAAAAAAGAGAGTATCTGATTCTTTCGGAACTTCCTCGGGAATTTTCATTCGCATTTCATTTGTCGGATATGGGGTTCGATAATCCTTAAAACATTGTTGCATTTCTTCCCAACCGTTGAATGTATAGCCTTTTTCTAAATATTTTTGTTTCAGTAGAATTCTTTCTTCTTCTGTATCGCATTCAGCACAATCAACACAATTATAGAGTTTTAGGAAATCTTCTTTTTTAAAATTAATATCGTCTATATTTTCAACCATTTGTTTTATATCATTGTCTTCAAGAAAATTGATGGGATCTACTTCTTTTGTTGGGTAATGTTCCCTACCTTTGGGGAATAATTCATCTTTTACCATATAACTTACCTTAATAAAAAAGATAATGTAGTTATATAATAAATATAATGATTATAGTTTTTTAGTAACAATTTCTTTTACTAAAATATCTAACTTTTACAAAAGAAATGAAAATTTATGATTAATGATTTATTTATTATCAATGAGGGGGGACAATTATTATATAGCTGGCATCCAGAAGGTAAAGAAGAGTCACAAGATGATTTAATAAGTGGATTTTTAACTGCTTTAAATAATTTTGCTTCAATTGAAAGAGGGGAAGATATAAGGTCTTTAAATTTAAAAAATACCACTATTACTTTTGAAAAATTAGATGATTACATTCAAAAATTAACATTTGTTGCAACCACCAAAAATAATGAACTAATAGAATTCTTGCATGCAATCATCCGTGAAATCATTAATAGATTTAGAAAACGATTTGAAGATGTATTAAATCAGGAGTTTGATGGAGATATCTCAAGATTTAATAAATTTAATCATGATGTAGATGAAATTTTTCATAATTTCGGAATGGAACAGTTACAACGTAACATCAATATTGTTGATGAGAGAGGAATATTAAAATCAATTTCCTATTTAGATCCTAAAGGCGGCAGCATCTATTATATTTATGCAAAGCATTATGTTAATAAAGAAAAAATTACCTTTCTAGTTCCTTTAATTATCAATTCAGCAAACTTACTTTATAAAAGGAATTTAAATCAAAATGTCAACTGGATTTTACTAAATACCGTTCGAAATGAAATCATGTTAGTAGAGATACGAGATAAAATTCTTTTGGTTAAACAGTATCTTTTAGAGACTAATCTAGAAGATAAATTTCTTGGTTTAGATCTCATTGCAGAGAAGGAGAAATATATAAAAAGACCCAAGAAGTTAGTAAATAAATTTGAGAAAATAAAATGGGATCAGCGATTGAAACAAGTATTTATAGTTGATATAATGGGAAAAATAATTTATACGAAATTATTTGATAATAAATATGATTGTTCTGAATTTGCTCCAGAAGCTGTCTCTTTTTTCATTTCATCTAAAAAAGCGAGTGAAGAAGTTTATAATAGAGAGCTGTTTTATTCTTCAATGGGAGGCGAAAAAATCGCAACTATTTGTATGAATTTCAATAATTTCACATTAACTATGATTGGAGATATTCATGATTTAAGCGATTTTAATGTAATTAAAAAATTTTAAAACATTTCACCTTTACTTCGTAGATACTTATAGAAATAATACTTTAGAAAATCCGTAGCTATAAACCATACAAATGCATATATTATGACAAATATTGCTAATCCCCATCCCATTGGAGGTAATATGATTCCGTACACAGTAAAAATTGTAGCAAGAATTTGTGTAGTTGTTGTTGCTGCGAATAATTCTTTTGCAGGTTTTCTTTCCCAGAAATGACCTTTAGTTCGTGCTACATAAACAGTTAATGATGCAGCTACCGATAATTTTAGAAAGATAAATGATTGTAGGACAACTCTACTTAAATGAAAAGCGAGAACACCTATAGCAAACAATGAAAATGAAGCCACCACTCCGAAAACACCAAGTAACGTGCTAATCATTAAAATGACTCTCATATTCCACCGTTCTGGTTTATTAGAGTATCCTACATTATCAACAGCAATAGTCATAATTGGAGCATCATTTAAAAGTGCTAATAATACTATCATAAGTGCAGTTACCGGATAAAAGTTAAATATAACGATAGAAAGGGTGATAAAGATTATTACACGAATAGTTTCTGAAATTCTATATATTGAATAATTTAACATTCGATGAAAGATTTTACGACTTTGGATTGTTCCATCAATTATAACGGAAAGACCTGGTTTTGTAAATGTGATTTCCGCTGCTGATTTTGCGGCATCTGTTGCGCTAGAAACAGCAATTCCTACGTCCGCTTTTTTCAATGCTGGTGCATCATTAACACCATCTCCAGTCATCCCTACAATATGATTTTTATCTTGTAATAGCTCTACAATCCGATATTTATGTTCAGGAAAAACTTGCGCAAATCCATCAGCATCTTCGACAACCTTTACTGCTTCATCATCAGGTTTATCTAAAAAAGCTGAAACAGGTTGAATATTTGTACCTAAACCTAATGTTTTAGCTGTTTCTTTAGCAATTGCGACATGATCCCCAGTAACCATTTTAACTTTCATCCCCATCGACTGAGCTGTTTTTATTGTTTCAGCAGAATCCTCTCGTGGTGGATCGAATAATCCAATTAGACCTTCAAATTGATAATTATCCTCTCCATTACTTGCGTTTGCAACCCCTAATGCACGATAACCTTTTGAAGCATACTCATCAACAAAATTATTAACTTCTTCACCTATAGTATCTTTATTTACTGATAGACCTAAAATTACTTGAGGTGCTCCTTTAATTACTTTAAAAGTTTTTCCTTCGTTATCTTGTACTAAAGCTTCGGTACGTTTTATAACTGGATCAAATGGTGTGAATTTCTTTATTGTATAATCTTTAGCTTTCTTAATGAGTCCTTCAAAATCATTACCTTTTACTATAATTGCGCTATCAATAGGGTCTTGATCTTCTTCTCTTGATGCCAATATTCCATCTAGAATTACGTCTTTTTCATTGTTATTCCCAAAGGTTTTAATTGTTGCAACAGAAATTTCATTCTTAGTAAGTGTTCCTGTCTTATCTGAGCATAAAATCTCAACTCCTGCTAACTCTTCAATAGCTACTAATTTACTAACAATAGCATTCTTTTTAGCCATATTTAAAGCTCCAATTGCCATAGTTACTGATAAGACGGCAGGTAAAGCGACTGGAATAGAAGCTACAACCAAAACCAAAAGGAATTGAATTGTATTTAGAAAGGACGCTTGACGAATAATTGACACTATAACGATTACTGCAACCATACATAGGGCAAAAACAATTAAATAATTTCCAATTTTTACAACGGCTTTTTGAAAGTGGCTTTTAGTTTTAGCTTTTTCTACGAGCTCAGTAGTTTTTCCAAAATATGTATCCATCCCAGTGTTAGTTATTATTCCATCCATTTCTCCTTGTTTAACAATAGATCCAGAATAACCTATATCATTTATATGCTTTTCAACTGGTAATGATTCACCAGTTAATGCTGCTTCGTCAGCCTGTAAATAATCTCCTCTTATTAATTTCAAATCTCCCGGAACAATATCACCTAATCGAAGTCGAATCACATCTCCAGGTACTAAATCTCTCGCTGGTATTTTTTTCCACTTTCCATCTCGTAAAACACGCGCTTCAACAGCTAATTTATTTTTTAAGAGTTCAATTGCATTCTCTGCTTTATTCTCTTCCCAGAATCGCACAACAGCGTTAACAGACAATAAGATAAGTATAATCCAAAAATCTTCCCAATGACCAATAATTGCTGATAATATAATTGCAACCTCGATCATCCATGGAATGGGACCCCAAAAATTTTGGAGGAACTTTATTATAGGATTAACCTTTTTTTCTTGAATTTCATTATAACCGTAAATTTCTAGCCTTTTCTGAGCCTCTTCTTCTGTAAGACCATCTTCACTTGTTGTAAGTTTTGTAATAATCTCATTTGTACTCATATCTTTTGTTTGTTGAGTTGGTATTGTTTTAGTTTCCATTTTTATTCCCT
>JARRLT010000066.1:0-7023 GCA_037386725.1 Promethearchaeota archaeon | reverse complement strand
GTTAAGTACCCACAACTTAGCGCTCGTTGTCTAGTCTGGTTTAGGATACTGGCCTTCCAAGCCGGCGACCCGGGTTCGAATCCCGGCGGGCGCATTTTTATCATTTACTTACTTCTTCTTTATGAACTTTTTAATTACTTCATGTTAATGTAAGTTTTATAACACTAATCAAATAATTAAAAATACTTAAACTCTCAAGCAATTTTATTATGTGTAATGGTTAAGTATATTTATCGTAAATTTAAAAGCGCATTTAATACGTTTAAGTTTCCAGATTCGTGGTTTTGGGCGCGATACTCCATAAATCCTTATTCTGGATGTGAACATGCTTGCATATATTGTGATGCTCGAAGCGATAGATATTATTTAGAACAAGATTTTGAAAATGAAGTTATAATAAAAAGTAATATAGCAAAGCAATTAGATCATCGATTAACAAAGGCAAGAAAACTACTTCCTGATGTGTTTGGTCCAGGAGGAGTGACTGATGCATATCAACCGATTGAACGGAAGGTAAAAAATACGAGAAAAATCCTTAAGGTTCTTTTAAAACACCAATTTCCGGTTTTTATTTCTACCAAGTCATCACTTATATTGAGAGATATTGATCTTTTAAGAAAGATAGCCAAAAGTACATGGTGCACTATTGCGTTCACGGTTACTACCTTGGATCAAGATCTCTCAGCTTTTTTAGAACCTTATTCTTCAACCACTCGAGAAAGGTTATTATGTATGAAGAAATTAAAGGAGGAGGCTCCCGAAATTCAAATAGGAACAAATTTTATGCCGATTATCCCCTTTTTAGAGGATAATGATGATAATCTAAAAGGGATCGTACATAAATCAAAACAGGCGGGCGCTGATTTCATTTTATTCGCACTTGGACTCACTTTAAGAGATTCTCAACTGAAATTCTTTATTCGAAAACTTAAAATAAGTAAATATCAGCAATATATCAATCCTATTTTAGAGTTATGTTCGCAAGATTCAAGTTCGGAATGTTCTAAAGAATACTTTAAGAAAAAAGATCTGAAATTGCTAAAATTATGTAAGAATTATGGCCTGAAAGTAAGAGCAGAACGATGGATACCTAAGGATTATCGAAAATGGAATTATGTAATTGCTGAACTCATTCTTAATAAAGAGTATATACAAAGCATTAAAGGAAAGCCTAATTTACAAATGAGATTTGCTGGATTATATTTGAATAATTTAGAAGAATCTATCATTAATGTGTATCGAAGGGGCGAATTAATGAGATTGAAAAATTTTAATTCTTCACTTATTGAATTTGTGGAACCTTTTCTCCAAAAAATTAATAAAACAGAAGAAAAAAGAGGGCTGGACAGATTTCTTTAAGTTAATCCCCTGAAGAATCAAGGTTTTATATATGTAAAAAACTCCTTGGACAAAAGAAAATAAGATTCTAAAAGTAGAACGGCTTACTTTAAAATTTATATTATTCCTATACAAAATCTTAAAAGTTTACTTAGGCTAGTTACAAATTAGTCAAATTATTAAACCTTAGAAATTCAAGAAAATTGAAAGTTAAGATAAAAATAATCATTATATTGATGATAGGAATAATTGTAGTACCATCAGTTTGTATCACCAATAGTTATAGATCATCAGAGAAAAAGGAAGATTTTAATGTAAATAATAAAAATCTAAATGTTTCAAAATTATCTAATCGAATTCATATTATCAATAATTCGGGATGGGTTGAGTTTAGAAATGCTGGAAATTGTACTGGCTCAGGAAATTTTTCTAATCCATATATAATCGAAGATTTAGTAATAGATGGAAAGAATTCTGGAAGTTGTATCTGGATTGAAAACTCCAATGTTTATTTCAAGATTGAAAATTGCACCCTTTACAATTCAACGATAGATTCTTCATACGCGGGAATCAAGTTAGATTATGTAAACAATTCCAAGTTAATTAACAACAATATCTCGTCCATATTTAGGGGGATAACTATTAATCATGGTAATAATAATTCCGTCATTGAAAACTATGTAAGTAACACAAATGATGCTGGGATATATATACGTTTTAGCGGAGATAATCTAATTAACGAAAATAACGTAACTAATACCATTCATTATGGGATATATCTGTATCGAAGTAATAAAAACTTCATTTTGGGAAATATTGTAACCGATGTAGATAGAGGAGAAAGCACTGATGCTCAGGATCACCATGGAGGAATATTTTTAGTTAAGTGTAATGAAAATTTAATTTCTGGAAACACTGCGATTAGTAATTGGGAAAATGGAATATATCTATCTTCGAGTGATAATAATAAAATAACACTAAACAACTTTTCCCATAATATACATGGCGGAATAAACAGTTATTTCAGTTCTTATAATAATATATCTCAAAATGTTTTAAGTTTCAATGGATTATGGGACATCTATTTAGAAGAAGGAAGGAATGATTTTATTTCAAGTAATATAATGAGAAATAGTGGAGTACATCTTGTTGGTTATTCTTCGCATTTAGACACTCATATTATTGATACATCTAATTTATTGAATGGAAAACCAATTTATTTTTATGCTAATAAATTGAATCTAATTCCTGAAAACTTTTCGAACGCTGGACAAGTTATTTTAGTCAAATGCCATGAATCAAAAATATCAAGCTTAAATATTTCTTACTGTGATAACGCAATTTCATTATATCGGTGTACTAATATTATGTTATCAGAAAATACAGCAAATAACAATTTAAATGGGATTTATTTATACTATAGTAATTATAACAATATTACGGGTAACATTGTTCAATTTAATGAAGACGCGGGAATTTCCATCATTTTTAGCTATGGAAACATAGTTGCAAGAAACACAGTAAATAGTAATTATTTATGGGGGATCCAAATTGGTGAGAGTACAGATAATACAATACGGGATAATAATGTATATAATAATATCTTAGGAATTAATATTGATAGTAATAGCGATAATAGTATAGTCTCAAAAAACTTGTTAGACTATAATACTGTAGGTATTGGTATATATAATAGCGATAATAATAATATAACTGAAAATAAAGTATTTCGAAGTAAACACATTGGAATTGATTTATACTTCAGTAGGAACAATTTCATTGAAGGAAATGAAGTAAAACAAGATAGAATAGGGATAAATGTAGAGGGATCTAGTAGTGAGAATAATTTTTCTAATAACATTATTAACTCTAATTATGACTACGGCTTATTTTTAAGCAAAAGTAATAGCAATGAGATAAGTGATAATAGGATAAGTGACAATGGCTATGGAATTTATGTAATTGATAGTAGTAATAGCCTTATATATCTCAACTGTTTTACCAAGAATAATGTTCATGCCTTAGATAACGGATCTAATAATATGTGGGATAATGGAGTCTTCGGAAATTACTGGGATGACTATAATGGAACTGATTCCAATAATGATGGAATAGGTAATCTCCCTTATAATATTCCTGGCTCTGCCAAAAGTAAGGATAGGTTTCCCTTGATGAGTTGTGCAGTTCCGACACTACACCAAAGTATTTCTGGATATAATATATTCTTTTTAATTGGAATTATAATAGTTTTATCATTTTCTGCAATTGTAATTAAGAAGAAAAGACTCCTCTAAAATAATTTTCAACCAAAATTTCCAAAATTTATCAAATTAAAAAGGTCAAGAAAAAGAATTTTTTTAAACTTTATTATTTTAAATCTCACGAGGAAAAACTTATAAAAATCTTATCCAATTTTATTGGATGATTATATTTAGGGAAACTTATTTTATTTTAGCTTCAACGCAATAGTTCAGATATTTATATGTAAATTTATATAATTGGATTCTTATTTGATAGATAGGAAATCTTTTTTAAAAAGATATATTTATTTAATTTAGAAAGAATAAAAAAGGGATATTGCAGTGGATACACGTGAAGAGGTAAAGAAAGAACAAAAAGCAGTTATCGTTGATTCTATTTGTGGATTGGCAAGTGCTTCTTTTGCTATTGGCGGAATCGTAGTTTCAACGATTTTAAATCAAGTAAAAATTATTCCATCCTACTTCTTAGGACTTGGTTTTTGGATAGTATGGCTAATAATTTCAGTTGCTTTTATCTTGTTTGAAGCCCGCGCGTATACTCATAATAAACACTATTATGAATTACATCACAAAGAAGAGATTAATAAAGAGGATTTAAAGGCTCCTATCATGTAATATTATTATAAGAACGATAAGGTTTTTTGATCAAATTAAATATCTAAATTAAGAAAATATGTTAATAAAACATTTTAAACTAATTAAAACTGAAGATTTTATAAGCGTGATGGATAGAGTTCTTTAAAAGGAATTTCCTTTTTAAGTATATCTTACTTTACTAAAAAAATTTAAATGAGATTTTTAACTTTAAGAGTTATAACGCATCAGAATAAAACAATATCATTTTTAAAATTTAAAATATTGTTTTAAGTGATTTAATGCGTAAAACCCGCTATATCTACACGTGCCAAGGTGGCGTAGCCCGGAGCATTTAGGTTACCCGAATGCGGGTAAGAACGCACCAGTTTATCTTTAAATTATTAAGATATGGTGAAACTGAAGATCTGGGTATCGAGGGTTCAAAAAGTTGGTGCTTTTCGCACATACTTGGATGTCCCTCCCTTGGCATTTATTAATCTTTATTACTTATTCTAATTTTAATTAGTTATCTATTACTTTTACTATCCTTCAAATATTATGATCTAATGAAAAAATATTTCTTGTATTTTTATAATTTCTACCGCATTAATCGATTTGAATTCATTTATCTTCCAGATAAAAGTTTTAAAACATTAAGTGTTATATTCTTTTCTTTTAAGGTTTGTGTTAAGAGTAAACTAATTAGTACTTTAACTTTCTCTCATCATTTTTAATAAAATCCATAAAGATTTCATTATCATCATCAATGTATTCCCAAAAATCTTCATAGATCTCTTTCATGGATTTTTCTCCAATAATACTTCTCCTTTTAGATTGTTCCCTTAGTAGAATTTTGCTCTTATTATCATTCTTTATATCAATTTTGTCAGAAGCCCTTCCTGTATAATTGTTATTTTTATTTTCTGAATAAGTATGGTCATGAGTTGGGATTCCTGAATATTCAACAAAATTTCCCTTAAACAGTAGATTATCAACAATATTTTTATTCTTTTGGAGGAGATCTCTCTTTTTCTGCTCATTCTTTAGTGTATAATCTACCTTCTGGTATCCCCTCACTTTAAAGTTTTGATCAATAAATACCTGAAAATGGTGCGAACATACAATTTTTTCTGGAATTGAAACAGTTGATAAATTTTTGGCTTTTCTAACGACTGATTTTGGAATATCAATGATCTTATTAGTTGAGCAAACAGGACATACTAAATGGATACGCACAGATTCAATTAATTGATTCATATCAATACACCCAATTGAATTTTTAATACTCATATCTAATTCTTATTCATGTCTAAATGCATGTTTAAAAAGTGCACACAATATTTAATGAAGTTGGTAGAAGTTAAATCAGAATAGAATTAGAAAAACGAGAATCTCAGATAATTTTTTAGGATTTAATAAATGATTGTTGATTAAATCTTATTCCACATCATATTTGATGTTAATATTTTTATCGGATAATTCAAAATCAATCGTTAGTTCTTGAAACATCTCTGATTCTAATTTTAGTGTATGTTTTCCTGGAGTAAGTCTTCTCAAATCCTCTTCCTTTAAACCAATTATAATATCTATAGTATCCCCTAAACCCAAAGTTCTTCCTCCTAATTTTGCATATCTCTTCTTTGCATCAATTAAAATGGGCTGATCTCTATCTGCATTTTTCCACAGTCCGAGAAATTTTTTATATTCAATTAAGGCTCTATCAACTTTTCCTGTTTGCTCATAAAGTTTTGCTACCCTGTAATGATAAACCGGGTTAATAAGTCTGCGATCCTTAGTACTAGGATCAATTCTCAGCAGCTTTTCGTATTCAGCTATTGCACTGTCCGGTTCACCCTTTTTCTCAAATGCCCGGGGCACGACATCCCTTACAAAAGGAATATTGTACATTGGCAAACTCCAGCCGAAAGCCATGGAAATATATGTTGCCGGATTTGACCGGTAAATTTTTATGGCATCATCCGGTTTACCCTTTTCGAGAAGAATTTCTGCTTCGAGAATCCCGCTCAGCATTGTTAATATCCTTTTATATGATTCGACAGAATTAAGTTTTGATATCACCTCTTTAAATCGGCTGTAAGCAGAATCGATCAAACCTTGTTTCAGGTAAACATAGGCAATATTGAAATTCATGATGGATTTATTGAAGACCGGGGTTTGAGGACTGCTGTATCTGGAATAGATTTCATAATAAAAAGTAAATTCTTTTTTCGCTGATTTTATATCTCCACGATTCAATGCATTCCATGCCTTAACCCAGTGATAGGGAGCTTTAAAGATTCTACTATTTGGTATTTGCTCAGTCAGATTTTTAATCATTTCAATTTCATGTAAAGATTCTCTGGATCTTCCCAGAAGATTAAGATATACTGATTTCCACGCTCTTGTATTTGCTACGAACGCAATTGATGGCGCCGCATTTAAAAGACTATCTATGCATCGGAAACAATCTTTGTAATCTTCCTTAAGAGCGTAAACATAGGCAAGACTATTATAGGTTTGAAAAAAAGAAGGTTCGGCCTTTAAGGCTTCACGATATTTATTAATAGATTCATCTATCTTGCCCATCTGTAAATAAATTTCACCCATAGAATCATATGGATTTGCATCTCCGGGGGAAAGAGATGCATACTTCTGTAATGTTTCAATGGCTTTGTCATAAAGTCCTTGTAATGCGTAAATATATGCCAGACCATTTACAGGAGAAGCAAAACCCGGATCTAATTGAATTGCCTTTTCGAATTCTTTCTGGGCTTCAGGAATTCTGTTCCTTGATTGATAAACCTCTCCGAGTTCTTCATGAAACCTTTTCTCCTGCGGGTATTTTTTT
>JARRLT010000065.1:0-9260 GCA_037386725.1 Promethearchaeota archaeon | reverse complement strand
TAATGAATTAAAACGCTTTGTTGATGAACATAACGCAAATTGGGTCATTTTAGCAGGAAGGGTTCCCTTCTTTGAAATCACTGAATATATTGAACTGGCAGACCTATGCCTATTGAGCTTTGCCATAAATGATGTGACTAAAGAAATTACTCCAATCAAAATCCTTGAATATATGGCTATGAAGAAACCAGTTTTATCCACAGCATTACCTGGGGTTGTTCAGGAGCTAGGAAAAGATTGTGGAGTTTATTTTGCCAAGGATCAAAAACAATTAATATCTGAAATTGGACAATTATCTGCGATGGAAAATGAATTAAAAGAAAGAGGATTGAAAGGATTCTCTTTGGTTAAAACCAAGTTTTCATGGAAAATGATTATTCAAGACTTTAAGAAGGTCATTAAAACTCTTATTTTGAAATAACTTAAAAGATAGATAACTCTAAAACTTAAATATTTTCTAATTTTAAATATAAATAGGGTTTGAATTGTAATTTCTCTATGAAACTACACTTTCGTATATTTCTAAGATTTTGTTGGTGATTTTTTCCCAGGAATAATTTTTCTTGATAATCTCCCTTCCATGGATACCCATTTTTTTGAGTTTCTCATCATCATGAATTACATCTAAGATCTTGTCAACAGAATTGTCAGTATTTTTAAAATTTACAAAGAAACCATTGTGGCTTGATTCTATGAGTTCAGAGATCCCCCCTACATTTGAGGTTATAACTGGAGTTTCACACGCTAAACTCTCCAAGATTATTGTAGGTAATCCTTCGAATCGAGAGGTAATCATGAGAACTTTACTCATATTATATATTTGTTCCATGTTTAGATAAGGATAATTAGGATAGTAGGTTATGGGTAATTTCTTTTGTAATTGATGGAGCTCTGCTTCTAAAGGACCATCTCCTATTACAAGAAATTTAATGTTTTTATCTTTTTGATGAATATTCTTAATTACATCAAGAAAAATATCAAATCCCTTAATATATGTAAGTCTTCCAATAAATGTGATATACTGTCGTACTGTATGGTTTCTTCTTTGAAATTTTTCAATATTTACGCCATTTGGAACATAATAGCATTTTTCATCAGGAACATCATATAATTTCTTTATCAATTTTATATCTCGTTTCGAAACTGAAATTATTGTATCTGCGTTTTTAATTGTGAACTTCCCGATTGTTTTATCAAAAATTAAGTTTTTTAGTGTTAACTGAGTATATTCTTGAAAATTGTAACTCATACTGGAAGGTGTTTTAATTCCCCCGTGTAAGTGGAGAATAAACGGGAATTTCCGGAGTTTTCTAAGAAGGGCTATTTGAAAGGATGTAAAGAATATATAGGAATGGGCGTGTATTAAATCATAATTTTTATAATATTTTTTTAAAAAAGGGGTTATGTTGACTAACGGGTTAACTCCCCATAAGTTGTGAAGGAATTTTTGATAATATACATTAATGTCTTTTTTTAGGAGGCTTTTCTTCTTATTTTGCCGAAAGATGTCGGATGTTAAGATGTCGGTTGAAAGATGCCCTCTTTGAGATAAATTTATGGAAAGATTTCTGCAGAATATCTCAGATCCCCCAAGGTGTTGAGGGGGATAAGGATTTACTTGGAGTATTCTCATCTTTGTATTAAATCTGACATCTTTACTTTTAATAAAATAAAGTTCAATGTTTATAAGCTAAATAATTTATATGAGATAATTCTTATTAAATTATGCAATCTTAATAGGGATTACTTTTATATTCCATCTTATTTCATCCTAAGTAAAGAGCCATCTGAACTTAAATCTTAATAGGATTTATTATTGCTATTATATTCTATCTCTCTAAATTTATATCTTTTCAAATCTTTTTTCATTTAGAGAATTTAAATAGTTGGAATTCTTCTATATTTGAGCCACCAACGAGTTTAATAAACGAATTGTTGCTTTGAAATGAGTTTATAAAATCTATGGAAAACTCAATTGAGGAAGAATTTAAAAAGATGAAGATTCAATCTTATATCCAAAAGACTCTCCAAGATAGGAATGAAATGAAAATGATACTATTGAATATGCTTAGTAATTATGAAATAAAATTCAATAATATAAATGACTTAATTAGTGCTAAAAAAGAAGAATTAGATCCAAATTTAGAAAATCTTAAGAATAAAATTATTGAAGAGTTAAATTTTTTAATTTCCCGCTCTTCCCTATTCTTAAACTACTAAATGATTATAAAGATGTAATCAAGAATAAGGAAGATTTTAAAGTCCAAAATATTTGGTATATTCAAAATATTACGAGAATAAATGAAGAATTAGCATTAACTATTCCAAAAGCCAAAGATGAGTTAACAATCATAATTCCTAAAATAGAAAATCACTTGACGTATGAAGAATTACAAGATATCTCCAAAGATGTGCGAATTAAACTTGTTTCAAGTGATCCGCATGTAAATAGCTTAGTTAAAAAGTTTAAGGAACTGCCAAATCTAGAATTTCGAAATTTTGATAGTAAAAATATTATAGCATTCAAAATGGATAATCAATATGCTGTTTTAGGTGTCTTAAAGGAAGATAAACAAGATCCAATCGATGACTTTATAGGATATGGAACTAATTATATTCCTATTGTAAATTTAATGAGTACCATATTTCGTTCTATATGGGGATCAGCTACACCAGATAAATCACATCCTTTACAGAGTGGAAGAAGAGCAAGTATTTCAAATATAAAACAAGATTCGAGACCAACTCCAAATGTGTCACCTTACAATACAAACATAGAAGAATCGAAAGGAGTAGAAGGCAAAATTGAAGAGAAAGTTATAGGAGTAGAGAAAGTTCAAACCCAAGAAATTAAATCAGAAAATCTAAGTCCTCCTATTAAAGAAATACCTCCTAAAGAGCCCATAGACACACAGATTATAAAAGATGAATTTCAAGTGGAGAAAATTCAAGGAAAAGAATCTGAAGTTCAAATATCTGAATCTAAAGCTTCAAAAGAATTTATTTCAAATATATCTCCAAATCCAGATGATCAAGCGGGAAATATCATAAATAATGCGTTTAATTCTCTTTTAAGCAAGTTGGAACAACTAAAAGGAATAGAATTTAGTAAAAAATTGGAAGAAATAGCTGATATAATCTTAGAAAATAAAGGGTTTTCAGTTACTTTACATAGTGTAAGAAGTATAATTAATGAGTATAAGAATAGAAATGAATTGTTAAGTGAAGTAGAAAAAAAGGAAATTTTTGAATCAATTGAAAATTGGAAAAGTAGACTTTTTTAATTTATATTTTTTTCTTTTGTTTTTCTTTTATATTTATGACAAATCCAAGTAATACATATATAAATTCGATAACAAACGCTGAAAAGAAAAATATAGAAACAATTATTGAAACTATAAAACTGGGATTAAATATTCCTATTATTCCAAAAATTGGACACAAGGGGGCAAAAATTAGAAAAATCATGTAGGCTATTTTACCCTTTTTTCCGAAACTAATCAAAGTTGTGATATTAAACCATCCTATTAAAATCATTATAAAAGGAATGAGATAATATATAACTGGGGGGAAGGGATGATAAATTCCCGCTATTCCACCACCTCCTAATGCAAAAGCTAAGAAATAATTCGCATAAAAGAAAATAATCATAAATAAAGCGCTTAAAGGAGTGGGTACCCCTGTATATCCACTATTACCTGAAATGTTAAATCTTGCTAATCTTAGAATTGCTCCTAAAGCAAAACCTATTGAACCAATTATGAGAATGATATCATAGAGAGAACCCGTTTTAAACGCTTGAAATGTTAGGAAGGCAGGCGCAATCCCAAATGTGAGAGAATCACTTAAAGAATCTAATTCTATCCCCATTTTATTTACTGTATTGGTTTTTCGAGCAATATATCCATCAAGTAAATCAGTACCTATTGTAATAGTTACTAAAAAGAAACCTAAAGAAATTGCACTTCTTCCACCAAAACCACCGATAATTATTGAGATAACACCAAGCGTAGTTCCTATTAGAGTGATATAGTCTTTGAGCTTTAATAGGTCAATAATTCTTGACATGATTATATATGATTAGGTCGTATCAAATTAAAACGTTACTCTCTTTTAAATTAAGTATAATTTTGGGAATTTGTCAGTAACAACAAAACCAAATTTAATTAAATTTATAATCAATTATTTTCTCTATTCTCAAGAGTTCTAAAAAAATTAAATGTGATATCTATGGGATTATTTGATGTGTATCAATTTTAAAATGACTTGTGTATCAATTTTAAACTCGTAATTGATTCGGGAATCGATTTCAAGGGATTTCCCTTTGCTTTAAGATAGCGCAACATCGAAAGGTTTGAAATAGATGAAGGTAGAGTTTCAATCTTATTTCTATCTATATGTAAAAGAGTTAGATTCTTTAATTTTCCAATAGATTCAGGAATAGTCTGAATCCTATTATTTGTTAGGAAGAGTTTTTCAAGTGATTTAAGATCTCCAATAGAATCGGGAATTTTCTCAATTTTATTCTCATCGAGATATAAAATCTTTAAAGATTCGAGATTACCGATTGATTCGGGAAGCTCGTTAATCTCGTTGTTACTTAATGATAACCTTTCTAAAGACTTTAAATTTCCAATTGATTCCGGAACACTTTTGAGATGGTTGATATCTACATAAAGGCGTTTTAAAGAGCGAAGATTTCCGATTGATTCTGGAAGCTCCTTAAGAAAACATGTGTCGGCTGAAATTGAGTCTAGATTCTTCATTTCGCCGATAAAATCGGGAAGGTATCGAAGCGGATTTTTTGAAACGATAAGAACCTTTAATGAATCCAAATCTTTAATCACTTTGGGTAGTTCTTCGAATTGATTATTTTCTATATATAATTCTTCTAAAGAAATACAGTTCATTATACTTTCTGGAAGTAATGATAAATTATTATTCGCTATATCTAAAATCTGAAGTTCCTCTAAATTTCCTAAATTTTTTGAAAGGGAAGATATTTTATTAGACCCTAAAATGAGATTTTTTAAAGAAATTAAATTAAAAAACTGTTCGGGAACTTTCTGAATATTATTATGTGGTAAACTTAAAAAACTTAAATGTTTTAAACCTATTACTTTTTTAGGAAGATTTGGTAAACCACACCTAAAAAAACCAAGTCCAGTAATATGATTATTTTCTTCAGAGAATTCCATTGAAGAACGGATTCTAATACTTTCTACCAGTTTAAATTTTTTATTCGAGTAATTTTCGATTTCTTTTAGTATACTCACTTCTTTTTCCTCAATCAAAGTTCCACGAAATTCGATTAACATCATATTAATAAAATAGAAATTTAATTATTTAAAATGTACCCTTTTTCTTTGAGTTTTTCAATTACATATTCGAAATCTGAGATAAAATCTTTAAAGATTTCCTTAGTAGTCCAATCACGATTATAATCTCTCCAGGCTCTTGAATCGGTTTGGTCAAAATCACCTTGTAGAAATTCCTTGATTGGAGTGAATATTTCAATCGGATCGAATTCAACCGCTTGTTCGTTATTAAACACAATACATTTCACTTTCAGTCCTTTATCTATTTGGGAGAGTATTGTGAGGGCATAAGATATAAGTTGTGGGAAGGCATTTACAAAATGCTCTGCGGGAGTGCCTTCAAGGTTATAATTGGGTTTATAATCGGCAATATAGATAGTATCGCTCTTTCGAAAGATAAGATCACTATGACCTGTCCAATATCTTTCTGCTATTTTAATAAACATTGGAGACTCGGCTGCTAGACCTTCGCTCATCAAATCCTTTAATAATAGTTCTAAATTAGCATGCTTATAAAAGATATTAGGCTCTAATTCTCTATGAACTGATACTGCCTTCATTAAATGTTCTGTAACCTCGGAAATCTCCGAGTCTTTCACATTATCGCTCCAACTTTTGAAAAAGTCTTTATCGGAGAGATAGTCGATAAAATCTTGCTTCAGTTCTTTTGCGTCGTTTGAGTCAAAATGAAAAGTATCGGACGTTATACCATATCCGAGTGAAGAAATTCTGTTTACCTTCTGATCTCCAAAAATTACTTTCTTGGCTAACCATTCTATCGTTTTTTGAATAGGATGATGATTTGTAAGAAATGATTTTAATCTTCCACTCTCTAAATTCTTTACTTGAGAGGATAAAGACACACTTCTCCCTAAAAACTGTGATATGATGTCTTTTAAATTTTCATTGATAAAAGCCCTATATTCGTTTAGAGAATCTAATGTCTCATCAAAAATTTTAAGCTGAAAATCAAACTGTACTTTGGATATTTCCCCTTCCAAAAATTTTATATTAGCAAGTTCCTTAAAATAATAAATCTGGTCAATTGCATCCTCTAAAAATCTTTCTTTCGTAAGATGAGATGTAGTTAAAAGCTTTTCAAAAATCCCATTTCCAAATAATTCTGTAACATCCCTTTTACCAATCATTGATTTCTTCAATATGATAGAAGAGCTTAACCATATATTTTTATCTACTTCATAGCGGAGATCCATTAATCTTGAAAAAACATCTGGAGAAAATCTTAATTCATTGTCTTTAGTTACATAAGGACTATATTCTTTGGGATTTGAAAACATATACTTCTTTATCAATTCTCTATAATCTACGGCAAGCCTTTTAACTTCCTCTTTAGTTTTTACATGATCAAAATCCTTACCTTTCCATATATAGGATTTATAAATAGAAGCAAAAAGTTTTGCTGGAAAAGATTTAAAACCCTTAGTAGCTTCCTCACTAATATAATTTTCATCACCAAATAAAAGTTCAGAAAATTGATTAAAAGATCTAAATATCTTGTTATCAGGATCTAATAAATGAAGAATAACTCTAATTAAGCGTATAAAACCTGAATTCTTATAATTGAATGTGTCTTGATATAATGTATATTTTGCTAAACTCCCAATTTCATTAAAAAAATAAGAAATTTCTGAGCATATTCTGTTATAATTATTCTCTGAAAATTCTACTTGGTGATCATCTTTCTTATTTTCGATAAATTCAAGTATTTTTCTTTTAAATTCTCTAATTTTTTGTGGGTTCGCAGATAAATCAACCTTTCCGGTTAGCCATGAATTAAGAGTGGCCCAAAAACCAATGGCTTTACCTAGTTGAAGGGCACTATCGGAAGGGATTAATGGACTCGTGCTACCATCTTGATTAGGAACACGGGTATCATATAGGATAGTCGAAGCTAAATATGTAATAAATCTGATTTCTCTATGAAAGAAATTATCACTACTCGCAAAAGGAGAGTATCCGAATAAAGTATAGTAATTATTAAAAAGATCTTTTATTTTGGTAATATCTTCACTTTTTTGCATTTGAGATCTGTCTTCGGAATTTTGAATCTTATATATAATCCTTGAAATCCATATATCCAAATTTTCTTCTTGAACATAAAAAGAATCTCCGTTTTTAAGTCTTGATTTTAATACAGAATAGGAATTCTTTAAGTTATCTCCTTTTTTATTTAAACCGCTTATAATTTCTTTAAAATCTCTTTCGCTTTCAATTTTAAATCCAATACTATTTAATAAGTCAGAGAGTTCATTTTGGAAGTTAATTAAAAGATCATAATTCGGGGAAGGATTTCCGCTATCTCTCCATGTTTGAGTTTCTATAAACATTCCGTTACCTTTGAAAAAATCGGGATTCGCGTTGATATTATATGATGGAACGAAATAATAGTTTGCATCAGAAGCTCTAATACCTTTTTCATTAAGATACCTTATTATATTATCAACAGTTTCTGGAATTTGGAGAACTTTAACTTCACCATCTCTTTGATTAATTCCTTGAACCACCAATGCAAAATCAGTTTTCCCCATAGGATTGCTCAAAAATTGTTGTCTAAGATTCTCTACCATCGCTGGTATAGAATTTGTTCTTTCAGTTATTTCATAATCTGAAATTTCTCTACGATTAAGAGTGGATTTATGAATACCTAAAACTGTTACGTGTGGATCTATAATCCAAGCCCCCCACATGTTAAAGAAACGTTCTGAGTGGGGTAGACCTAACGAGATCATCTCTTTCTTTAAAGATTTTATTTCACTTAATATCTGAGTATGAGCTTCTTGAATGCCTATTTTCTTTCGATTAGCGATGATTCCTTGAACTTTGTCATTTATCTGCTTTAAATCGGGCTGCTGCAGTACATACTCATTTGTCCATTGAAGAAATATATCTTCAACCATTGGGGAATTAAAGATATCAACTAAATTACTTTTCACATCGGCCATGGACTTACCCATGATTTCATTTATCGGAGATAAATAGGGTGCTCGTTGGAGATTTTGAATGTCTATATTTTTGTCCCGGAATAATTCATTGATTTGATCTCCCGAAATCGTACCCGGTTTTTTCGTATAAAGATTATCAATAAATACCTGAGAAACCGTGAATCCACTTGGAATTTTTTGACGACGTTTTTGAATTGTTTCAGTAATTTTTTTGCATACATCGGGAAGTTTTTTATATATCCCAGAGGTGAGTGATCCTATATTTAAAACGGCTCCAACACCAAATCCTCCAAAAAAGAGGGATGATCCCAAAAGAGCAACTCCTTTAAAGAGTCCTTTCGCAAACTTGCTTAAGAGCGATTTTTTCTTGTTGGATAGATCTTGTTTATATTCCATCTGAGCTACAGCAATATTTGTTGCTTTTTCAGCGAGTGCTTTTCTCTGCTTTGGCGATAAATTTTCTTGCGATTGGCCATTAGTAGATACTAATTGAGCATATGCTTTTTGCGTCAGTCCACTTCGAAGAGCTGACGCTTGCTTTCCTAATTCACCTGCCGATTCACGTACAGAAGTGGCAAATGAGGATGCCCATGTTGCCATATCTTGGGTTACCCATGGTATAAAAGATAATCCATTTTCTATGAGAGTTTCTATAAAACTATCAATAACAATTTCTTGATATACTTCTTTCAATGCTCCCCCAATAGTTGATTTTAATAATTCTTTAAGAAAAACTTTTGCAGTAAGCTCTTTACCTGCTTCTTGTAGGGACTTTTCTAATGCACCCGTAGCCCAACTCCCAAAAAGTATAGCGGGAGCACTAATAGCAGTACTCCAAAAAGTCATAGTTTCCGTATAAGCGATTTCTCCGATTGCTTGCGCTGAAACTTGAGCATACGTATATTGATTAAAGTAATCAAGTATAGTATAATGGGTTGCTTGAGCTAAAGCAAGATGGTTAGTTTTTTCATTGGTGTTT
>JARRLT010000064.1:0-20502 GCA_037386725.1 Promethearchaeota archaeon | reverse complement strand
CCACTTTTTTACTGATTTGGGTAATCATGGTAGTTAGAAACGTGATAGAGGTCGCACATGCGTTATCAGTTTATATTTCGTACAAGTACGTGGTTTCTTTACAAAAATAAGGAAAATCAGAGAGATATTGTTGCTTATTTATATAACTTGCTACAGGTAAGGAAAAAAGAAGTGGCGCTTAGAATCTGTTGTAACTTATTGTAAATATGTTAGATATGTATAAATCTTGGTTAGCAATTTCAATAATTTAAAAATTGAAAAATAGATAACGATATTCTGCTCAATGAATAAAATGAACAATTATGTACGTCTTTGGAGGCACTTACACATATCATAGTTGTTGATTTACAGAGAAATCGTTATGCAGACATGTATTACAAATAATCGAATACTGATTATTTATCAAATTTACAGAAAGCAGTTAAATTCACAAGTGACTTATTGTCAACAAGACTTTATTTATAAAATAACCACTTAATTACTGAAGATCTTATGAATTTCTGGAGATTTATACCATTACAAACTAGAAATGGATTCTGGAATATGGCATTAGATGAAGCCATGTTAAAATCTCTAATTAAAAAACAGACAAAACCAACATTGAGGTTTTATAAATGGAATCCCTCAACTGCTTCAATTGGAAGAAATCAAAGCCTATCTGATGAGGTTGATATAGATTTCTGCCAAAAGAAAAGTTTTAATGTTGTAAGAAGAATAACTGGGGGAGGTGCTGTTTTTCATGATCAATTCAACGAAATAACTTATGCAATTGTTTGTCCCATAAGTTTCTTAAGGAAAAAGGGTGCTTCAAAGGTTATAGAACAATTTGAAATAATAACTCAAGGAATTGTGGCTGGATTGAATATCTTTGGGTTAAATACAAAAAAAGGAATAATTCATTGTCCTGCTTTATTTTTAGATAGTAAAAAATTTTCTGGAAATGCCCAAGTAAGAAGAAAAGGATTTATTTTACAACATGGAACAATTTTATTGGACATTGACCCTGATTTAATGTATTCAGTTTTAAAAACACCTCCAAAAGTGAGTAAAGCAAGAATGGTTCGCTCTGTTAGGGCAAAATGCATTGGAATTAAAGATTATCTTAACAATTATAATGAATTTAGATTTATTGAGTCATTAAAAAGTGGTTTTAGTGAAACGTTTGAAATTGAATTCAAAGAAAACAATTTTTCTAAATATGAAATAGCCTTAGCAAATAAATTAGTTGCTGAAAAATATTCAGAAGAAAGTTGGCTTAAAAAATATGAATAATATAGAGAATCTATTGAATAAGGTTAAAAATAATAAAATTGATTGGAAAGGATATAGGAAAATTTTAACTTTAAGTGAAGACCAGATGGAATCTTTTTATAATTATTCTCAAAAGGTAACTTCGAAAAATTTTAATCACCAATTGAAAATCTATGTTCCGGGTAAGCTTTTTCCTGCTATAAGTATTACAGGTACAAAATGTGCGCTTCAATGTGAGCATTGTAATAAAAAATATCTAAAAGGCATGAAAAACATTACTAGTGAGAAAGAATTAGAAAATTATTTATTTAATCTTCACGAAAAAGGTGGTGTTGGGGCTCTTATTTCTGGAGGATGTGAGCCCGATGGATCTGTTCCATTAGATAGGTTTTTAAAAAGTATAAAAAAGATTAAAAATCAAACCGATTTAATTATTAATACACATACTGGATTTCTAAAAGATGAAACTGCAGAGGGGCTTGCAGATGCTGGGATTGATATTGTTTCATTCGATATAAATATGGATGAAAAAATATTGAAAGAGATATATCATTTAGAAAGCAATACAAATCAATACAGAAAGGCAATAAGAATTCTAAAAAAGTATAATCTTAATATAGTCCCACATATATGTGTAGGATTATTATATGGGGAACTTCATAAAGAAATTGAATCTTTAAGATTTATAAAAGAAATGGAGATCGATCCTTCTTTAATAGTGATTATTGCTTTAATCCCACCAGAATCGAACGACTTTAAAGAACCTTCTGCAAATGATATTGGGAAAATTATTGCCCTTACAAGATTTATTTTTCCACAAACAGAGATTTCTTTGGGATGTATGAGGCCTAGAAAAAAGGAGAGAATAAAAATCGAAAAAATTGCTATTAAAGCAGGAATAAATAGGTTAGAAATACCTTCTAAAAAAACCTTAGAATGGTTTAAACAAGAATTTCCAGATTATCAACTTAAATTTATTTCCGCTTGTTGTGCCATTCCAATGCAATTTGAAAAAAGAGCAGAACTAAAAAACGATGATTTAAATTAATAGTATAATTAAATAAGTATTTTCCTATTAGAGGTTAATTTAAAATAATGAAAATTTCGTTTCATTTAATATTTATATAAAAAATAATAGTTTATAAGAAGTTAATATGAAGAACAGTCTTGAACTTATTGGCTTAGAAAAATTTCCCATAATTGATAAAGGGGATAATCTTTCAGAAATAATTTTGAATAGTTTAGAGGAAAATAATCTTTCTGTCAATGATGGAGATGTTATTTTAATAGCTCAATCTGTTGTGTCTAAGAGTCTCGGATTAGTAAAAAATTTAGATGAGATTAAAGTTAGTAGACAAGCAAAAGAAATATATCAAAAAATAACACCACAAGCAAGAAATTTAGGAGTCCCAGAAAAATCACCAGAATTAATTCAACTTATCTTAGATGAATCTAAAGAAGTAGTTAAATCCGAACATGTATTAATTACAGAGACAAAGCATGGATTTGTTTGCGCGAGTGCTGGAATCGATAAATCAAATGTGAAAGGAAAATCAATGGTTTCCCTTTTACCTAAAGATTCTGATAAAGAAGCAGAGAAAATAAGAATTGCGATTAAAAATAAAACTAAAAAAGATGTTGCTGTTATCATTACAGATTCTTTTGGACGACCTTTTAGAATCGGGTCTGTGGGGGTCGCTCTTGGAGTTTCGGGTATTTCTCCACTTGTTGATAAAAGAGGATTCAAAGATCTTTTCGATAATGAACTACGTAGCACTATTATAGCTCAAGTAGATAATTTAGCTTCAGCAGCTCAACTTGTGATGGGGGAAGCAGATGAAGGCATACCGGTAGTCCTTGTTAGAAACTATAAATATAAAATGGAGGAAAGTGCTAGAATCCAACAAATCATTCGAAAAAGGAAAGACGACCTTTTCAGGTTAAAAGATTATAGTTTATATGAGGATTTGCTGAAAAATAGAGTTAGTTATAAGCTGGGTTTTTCCAATAAAAGTGTTGATCGAAATTTAATTTTAAAATGCATTGAATTAGCAACAATGGCTCCCAGTGCTCATAATGATCAGTTCTGGCGCTATATAGTATTACCGAATAATAAAACACGTCATGAATTAATCGACAAAATGAATGCAAAACTTAGAGAAGATTTAATTCGAGATAATAAAAGTGTTAAATATATTGAGAAGAAGATAAACAAAACAAGGAAAAATTTTCTAGAAGCCCCATATTTACTAATCCTATGTTTTGATAATCAAGATTTAGAAAGATATAATGATACAAATCGTTCTAAAGCGGAATATTTAATGGGAATCCAGAGTATTAGTGCTTCAGCTACATATCTCTTATTAGCTTTTGAAATTTATGAGTTAGCTTCTTGTTGGTATAGCTACAACAGCGGAGCCATAGACTATTTTCAAGTCTTGCCAACGGTTGGAGAAAATTAAAAAAGAAGAAAACTTAATCATGAAATCTGAAAATTATTTATTACTTGCTGGGGGTGTAGGAGCAGCAAAATTCATTGATGGGCTTCAAAATATTGTTGAACAAAGAAACTTAAAGATAATTGTTAATACTGGTGACGATATAGAACTTTTTGGGCTAACTATTTGTCCAGATTTAGATATTATCACATACACTTTAGCTGGATTGGTTGATAAGGAGAAAGGGTGGGGATTTAACAATGAAACTTTTAATTGTTTAAATGTTTTAAAGAAATATTACGACTTTGACTGGTTTAATGCGGGTGATATGGATCTAGCAACTCATATTTACAGAACAGATCTTTTGAACAAAGGTTTTGTAAAATCAGATGTAACTAAAATGATTTGTGAAAAATTAGGTGTAAAATCTTTAGTAATTCCGATGTCTAATGAAAAAATACAAACTCTTATTCAGACTCCTAATAAATTAATGCATTTTGAAGAATATTTCATAAAATATGAATGTAAACCAAAAATCCATAATATTGAATTTGAAGGTATTGAAAAAGGAAAACCCATTCCAGAGACACTTAAATTAATTGAAAATGCGTCGAAAATAATCATTTGTCCATCAAACCCTATTGTTTCTATTGGACCTATTCTTAAGGTTCGAGAGATTAGGGAAAGTTTGAAAAAAGTAAAGGAGAAAGTTATTGCTATAAGTCCCATCATAAAAGGTAAAGCTATAAAAGGACCAGCAGATAAGATGTTGAAAAACCAAGGATTTGAAAAGTCTAGTTATGGTGTTGCTAAATTTTATCAAGATATTATAGGAACATTTATATTAGATAATAGAGATTCTGAATTAAAACCAAAAATAGAAGGATTGGGCATTAATTGTTATTGTTTTGATACATTAATGACAGATATGAAGAAGAAGAAAGAATTAGCGAATTTTACAATTAATTTATAAAAAGGATTCAAGACGTTTCAGAAAAGACATCTTCCTCCAAATCGACATCTCCGTCATCGTCGTCTGTTGGCTCTGTTTTTACGTAATCTCCTACACTGGTTAAAATTTCTTTTATTTTTCCTTCCTGTTGTAATCTAAGGATCAAACTCCGATGCTTAATAAAGGAAATTATTTTTCCTAAAACGGGGAAAATCAATAATATTGGTAGGAATAAAATAATTATTACCTCAGGAGAATACATTGCCAAACTTTCAGTAATGGCGGGAGGGAGATCGAAGATATTAATAATAAACCACGGAGTGTGAAGAATTACAAAACTAATTAATATTAAAATAACTATTCTAACAGAACTGTTTAAAAGAGTTGATGTAGCAAGATTTTTAGATCTTGGTGCTGCAGTCTTAGCAGTTAAAGTTTCTTTGGCTTCTTTATCCTCCCTAAAAAGGCGATCAATATATCTTCCTAATCTCCTAGTTTTTGAAGCTGCTGAGATCAATTTCTTTTCTTCAGTCTCAAGTCTTTTTCTTTCAATCATCTCTTTAATATATGAAAATTTCGTTTCTTTTTTAGAAAAGTATTTTCTTAACGTTTGTTTTTCAAGTCCTAATTCTTCTCGACGTTTTTTAGCTTCTTCTTTAATTTTATCAACATTAGCAGTAATGTAATGTGATTCTTTTTGTAATAATTCTAATTGAGCCGAGAGTCTTTTACCTCTTTCTAGTGAAGGTTTTGTAACGATATCTGCATAATAAGTTTGAAAAGAGATTTCTAAATAAATGTAGCCTATAATAGCTAATAATGCTACTGGATTAATCAGAAACACAAAAAAATCATTAATAGGAAGATTAGAAAGAATAGGGTTAAGTGGACTTGGCAGATTATTAAGATTAATAATCCCTAAATTATTAAAAAGTTGAGTCAAATTGAAAAGATCTAACATTTTAATAAATCCTTTGAAAATTAGATCCGTTACCATCATCATTATAAGGCTTCCTATGGCAATAATATTATATCTAGGATCATTCTTATATAATGAGCGAAGAGCATAAATGATAGAAACTATAAATAATATTTGAAACACCAGTAGATAAAGATCTGTAGTCATTGTTAAGACTTGACTTCCTAGTAGATTTGGAATTTGGACGATGTCTGGTGGGGTTCCAGAAGGAAAAAAGAACCACTGTCCTAAAAAATTTTTAAAAAATTCTTCTATAAAAAAACCAAAAGTAGATAAGTTATTCCCTCCTGAAACAAGAGTTATCATTAATGAGATTAAGATTCCAACTCCAAATACTAATAGGAATAAAAGACTATAAATTAAATAACTTAAAATGTTTTTTATCGCAAAGATTACTTCTATTATAACCAAATTGCCTCCTGATGTAGTAAAAACTACTTGAATATTAAATAATGAAAGAAAAATAGAAATTATCCATATAAAAAGCAGAATATTAATAATCTTTAAGCCTAACAAATAATATCTTACCATTTTATCTCCACCTAATAGGCTTTACCCTTTTTCTTTGCTTCTAAATAATTCTCTAAAACTCTTTGTAATATGTCATCTGGACCGGTTGTAATTAGATTTACTCCCATTTTTCGAATATTTTGCTTAACTTGTAAAATATGTTCCATCATTTCTTCACTAATTGCCTCTGCTAATGCTTTATCAGTAGTTGATAAATCAACTTCGTAAATCTCAAACCATGGAGAGAATGGATTAATTATGATTATACTATGATCATATGGAATGAGTTTTTTAATCGAATTCGAAATTTCTTCTACTCTTGATTCTAAATCAGATATTATAAAAATTAAACTGCGTTTCTGAAATCTACGTACAAAATGTTCCATTGCTTGAAACATCTCACATTTTCCTTGTGGTTTGATTCTTTTTTTTATTGGAAAATGCAAATACTCCAACATTATCTCGCCTTGTAATTGCGATCTTTGTAAGAAGCATACACGCTCTAATTGCATACTCAAATTTTGTATTATCAATAGCCCCACCTGCCATAGAACTTGAAGAATCCACAAGTATCATGACAGTTATGTCACGCTCTGATTCAAATTCCTTTACAATAAGTTTTTGGGTTCTTGCACTTGCTTTCCAATCAATTAATCTGAATTGATCTCCAAAAACGTATTTTCTCATTCCATAAAATTCTGAGCCTAAACCCTTTTGTTTTGATCTTTGAATTCCATAATTCAATTGAAGTGAACGTTTCGAACCTAATATTTCTATCCTTTTAATATCTTCATAAGGAGGATAAACTAATACATTTGTGACACTATTGGGGACAACACGTTCCACAGAGTTAAATCCTAAACGATCCTTGACAGTTACTGAAAGAGGACCTATTGGATATTCTCCTCTTACACGAGGTTCTAGAATGTATGAAAATTTTACAGTTCTTTTTGGTCCAATTCTCGTTGATATGAAATTTTCTCCTAGTATAAGTTTAAATAATTCTGGATTATAGTGATCTCTTATTTCAATAAAATCAAAACCATTTCTTCCTGTATTTTCAATTATTACCTTAATATGAACAAAATCATCCTTGAAGATTTTTTGTTTTTCCATTTCTCGATGTACCTTAAGTTCTTCCACATTGATTTGCCAATAAAATAAAGGAAGACTTATAATCGTACTAAACAATAAGATTACTCCAAAATAGATCAGAAAGTAATTTACAAATGCAAATCCAGCTGCAAGGAAAAAAACAGCAAAAATGACTAAAAATATTTGTAAATTTTTATATTGGAACGGGAATATCTTCAATGATATTTTTAATTACTGTTTTTATATCAAGTCCTTCAAGTTCTGCTTCTGGTTTTAAGAGTATTCTGTGATTTAATGCCGCTACTGTTAAAGCTCTTACATCGTCGGGTGTTACGTAGGTTCTTCCCAGAATTGCCGCTCTTGCTTTACTACATTTCATAAGAACTAAGCTTGCTCTAGGACCACATCCTAAATGAATTTGTGGATGATTTCGAGTACTTAAAATAATATCTCGAACGTATTTGAGGATTCTATCATCAATATATACTTGATTCACAATATTTTGTGCTGCTAATAATTCTTCTCCAGCAGTTACTTGTTGAACAGATGGTAAATCGCCAGATAATTGTCTCCTCATGATCTCTACTTCCTCCTCTTTCTCTGGATAATCTAACCAAAGCTTAAAAAGAAATCTATCAACTTGTGCTTCTGGGAGTGGATATGTACCCTCCATCTCAATAGGATTCTCTGTTGCAATTACTAGAAATGGTTTCTCTAATTTAAGGGTCTCCCCTTCAATAGTGATTTGTCTTTCTGCCATTGCTTCTAAAAGCGCTGCTTGTGTTTTAGGAGCACTTCGGTTAATTTCATCAGCTAAAACTAGATTTGCAAAAAGTGGTCCTTTCTGTAACACGAATGTTCCTTCTTCTTGTGAAAAGATTTTGGTTCCAGTAATATCACTTGGTAGGAGGTCTGGAGTGAATTGTACTCGTTTAAAAGAAATTCCCAAAGTTTTTGCGAAAGTTTTAGCCATAACAGTTTTCCCCAATCCAGGTACTCCTTCAAGTAAGACATGCCCATTTACAAGAAGTGCGATAAAAAGTTGTTGTAAAGTTTCACCATATCCCACAATTACTCTACTTACTTCACTTAAGACCTCTTGAGCAATTTCCCTTATCACAGTAACATTTAATTCCTCTTCTGGTTGTTGAGATTCACCTTTACTTGGTATTGTCATATTTAATTTTTTCACCTATTTTTTATTTTAAATTTTTGATTTATTATGATCATTTTAAAAAAATTTTTTATAATTTTGTAATTTTAAATATTATTTACCACCCATTCCATTTCATAGAATAAATTCTCAAAATCAATTTCATCTTCCAATTTTTCTTTCCCACGCCTAAGATCTTCGATAATTCCAATGAATCGGTTGATTCTTTTTATTTTACTTTTATTAACTTGTTGTTGTTTAGCCTTAATTAATCTCTCTATATTTTTTGGATTTATTTTTTGATCTCCTAACTGAGCGTGTAATTTTCTTTCTACTCTTCTATAGAGTAATAAAATTGCTTTTTTATATTGATTTTTATCATGATATTCTTTAATCTTTTTTTCCTTTTTTAGGGAGTATTTTTCTGAGTGAATAAACCGCTAATAAAGGATAAATCCATGCCGTTATTGGATTAGTAGAGAGTTGAATAACATACTGTAGGATAAAGCCAAATATTCCTGCTGAAGATAAATCTCGAGTATATTCTGGACGTATATGAGCTTCATCAAATACCACAATCCAATCTTTTTTATTTTGATATCTGGTTAACCAATTAATTATATTAACCCCGAATTGCTTATTGTCATATCCTGGCTCATTAATTAACTCATTATCAAACATACTCGCATCTGATGTTACAAAGACTCTTGTGTTGCCAGTATCAGTTGCCATGAATACTATTGGTGTAAAAGGGTATCCTAGGGGGATTTTTGTCATATTTTTAGGAAAACCAGGTATTGAATTTGTGATAAAACTTATATCAATATTATCATCTTTATAGCGATATACGCCATCTCCATCTGTATCAACATAACTATACTTTGCACTTGATCTTCCAATTACATTCCAACCAAAGAAACTTACAAGAGGGCCACCTGCTACTGCAGAGGCTTTAGAGAGAATGACCTTAGAAATTCCTTGGGTCGTTGGATGAGGTTCTAAATCAGTAATAACAGGAAATTCTGGATTAGTAGCATAAGAGGCATTATCATAAAGAATTCCATTCGCAAAAAGTGTTACCGGAACCGTTCCAGAGGTCTGGTTTTGATTTGCCGTGTTATATAGACTAGAAAGGTAAATCTCCCATAAAAGCATAGATGTTGACCCATGGTCATGACATATTAATATCGAATTATTTCCTTTGAAAAAATCAACAAAATAGGGCATTGTAAAAATTGGATTATAATATTGATTAGGCCCCAATAATACTAAAAGAATTGATTTATTCGCAATTCTTTCTGTAGCACTCAAACTTGATTGGACGCAATAAGTATTGTAACCATCATCATCTAATGTCTTTTTAAAATCAGAAGCACCATTCCAACCGTAATTATAGACGGAAAAATTATGATTGTTAACTCCTCGATCAAAGATTGGAAGAGTGAGGGGCATAAAAGCAAAAATGAAGATAGATATGAATAAAGCTGTTTTATAAATACCAGCTATTCTGAATTTATTTTCAGATTTTAATTGACGAGTTTTTTGAATTCTTATATTTCGAATAAAGATCACAAAGCCAATAATCATAAATCCTCCCCCGATATAACATAAAAGTGGAAGATAGCTTATTGATAATGGAAGTTTTCCTGGATTATTTGCTTGAAATATTTGAATAAAATTAGATAAAAATATCCCAAAATAGATTAAATATGCAGCAAAAAAGACTAAAAGTAATCCTTTTGACACTTTTATACTTTTTTCATACTTTTCAGTGCTTGTAGCCATATTTCTTCTAAATTCTATCCTTAATTTTATTTATAATTTTCAATAAACTCAATCAGAGTTGAAATGGAAAGGTTTTTCCTGTTATTTCACTGTATAAATTTGAAAACATTCTAAGAGTATAACTAAATTCTTTTTCTGTAGGTTCAATCCCTCCATAAATAATATCTTCAATTTTTTTAATAAAGGGATATATGGTTTGAGGTTTCTGTCCTAACTCATTTACACAAGTTATTGCATATTCTCTAATCGTTTGATGTGCAAGGCGAGGTTTATTAAATTTATTTTTAATTAAATCATTATAGATAAGATAGATATAAGCAATTGCTTCTTTAGCTCTGTTTGTTGCTCTTAAAATTTTCAAAGTTTTAAGTAAATTTTTATTTTAATGATAATAATAATCCTCCTTTAAAAATTTAAAATAAATTCATGTCCTCCTGTTAAAGATTTATAAACAGGAGAAAACGAATCACAAGCTTTATAAAAATCATCTAATTTGGCATGAAAAGGTCTTCCGTAAATAAATTCTTCAATTTTTTCGATAAATGGATAAATTATTGAAGGACTCAATTTAAATTCATTTACAGAAATAATTGCAAAATCCTTAATTGTCTCAGTTTCCTTTCTTATCCTTCCAAATTTTGCTTCTATCAATTCCATATATATTGCATTAAATAGATATGAAATTGCTTCCTCAATTCGATCACTATCTTTTAAAATCTTTAAATTTATTATTTTATTTTCTAATGGAACGCTAATAGTTCTTTTACCATAGAGATTTTTTTAATAATAATAAAAACCATATCCCAATAAAAGTGCAACAACACCTATTAGGATCGGGAGAAAAATTATTAAAAATCCAAAAAATGGTATTGGTATGTCTGGAGACCCTATTGGAGGAGCTTTATTGACTACAATATAAGTACTATTAGATAGTCTTAAATTTTGTGTTGTGGTTACTAATTGAATATTAAATTCGGCAATTCCCGTTCCTACTGGTATAGTATAAGTGAAGGAGAATCTTCCATTAGCATTTGTTATTGTAGCATAAATCAATGTCGAGTTATAATATACTCTTATTCCTCGATCATTTATCTTTATCCCATAATTTCGACTAGAGACGATTTCTCCTGAAATTGAGATTTGTTGACGTTCTTGAACATTTGAACTAATGGACCAAATACAAGAGATATTAGGAAAAATTGTGATGTTCGGAATAATCAGTTGGGATCCCTTGACTTGATTAGGAATTGTAGAAAAGTTAAGAAATAAATTAAGATGATCTGAAAAAGTGTTCGTTGGAATTGGCAGAGTTTCCGAAAAATTACCATCTGTATCGGTTGAAAATGAACCTATTGACCATCTATTAGAACTATTATACCAATAAAAATTTATCAGAGAATTTGAAATTCCTTCACCATATTGGTTGTCGTATTTCAAATATCCATCAAGGTTAAAACCTTCCCCTTCTGCTTTAGGTATCATATCATAAGATTTAACTTTCAGATATGAGGTTGCATTGACATAGATAATATAGAAATTTAAAGGTTGTATATCATTACCATTGATTTTACTTGTGACGTTAACCTTAAGTTCATAAGATTTAAAAATGTCTAAATCGTAAGGAATTACATACTTAATCTCAAAGTTCCCAGATCCATCTGTAGTGTTACTATTATAAGGGCTTATTATACCGTTTATAAATAAAAAAACAACATAATTAGGTATTCCAGTACCATCTGGTTTATATAATCTTCCTTTAATTGTAATCTGTGAACCATGATAATGCTGTGTATTATTAAGTTCTACATTAGTTAAGTTTGTAAAACCACCTACAGCAGAAACATTAAGATCGTTATTTTTGGTATCATTTTTATTGATTGATCCTAAAGTAAAAAAATGAAATCCGATTATTGAAGAAAATAGTAAGAATAAGCATATTACTAATGAACTTAAAATAATAATACCAGATCTCATTTTAACTATTTTCATATTTTACTCCTTTTTCATGGATTTATTATATAAGAATCTTCTGTAACATAATTAAGCCCATTATAAGATGGATTGAAATTAATCCATATTTCTGTTTCACTTCTGAGTGTTGGCCAATTTCCATCTATAAGTAGTGATACATTAAACCCACCAAAGTTATCAGTCTGAACAGTATCATTATATGCAATTATGGTACCATTTAAATATCTTACAGTAACATTTATATACATTCCGCTTAAAGCAGTTCCATTATCCCATGTTAAATTACCAATAACATACAGTGTATCAGTATCGATCCATTTAGTGGGTAAAATTCCTAATTTTGTATAATATGAATCAAGAATTATATTCGAACCCGCCGAAACAGTGAGACTCTTCAAACTACTACTATTACTTACCATATAATTTGTAAGAAGGATTCCCGGCTCATAAAGTGATCCATTAAAGTCTACTCGAATATAATATTCTCCTTTAGGACAAGATATATCTATAGAATTAATAGAAAATTGGAAAGTTCCATCTTCATTAATTTGAATTGAACTGCCACCAACTAAATTTAAATAGGAGTTAACCTCATCAAAACTACTATTCAACATTACTAAATTGACAATTAAGCCTCTTAAACTTATTCCACTCTCCATAACCCTTCCAGAAATAACGAAATTGTCAGAATCACGCGTAAATTGCATATTATTCTGATCAATATAAATATTAACAGGTTCATTGATAACTACATAACTACTATTATATGTAGACCATACTTTAGAGGTTTCAAAAGTAATATTAAAAAGATGAAGTCCAGCATGCAAATTATTTGTGTTTACTTGGAATTGATGATATCCACTTTCAGATCCATCATATGTATAACTATCTAATTCAGTATTTGTATATACATCCCATAAATGAACTATTGATCCTGAAGGAGCATAACTACCACTTTGATTTATCCGCACCTCTATGTTTATAAATGTTCCAAATTTATAAGTTGGAGGGGGATTTACATCTGAATATGAGGGAGATGTGTAATTTCCTCCTATTTTTAAGGTAATCGAGATATCTTCAGGATCTAGTACTTTTAGTTGATATTTACATACTTCAGAATGGGAAAAATTATTATAAGTAGGGAAAGAAAATGCATAAGGTAAAGGAGAAGTATAGATAAATGATCCATTAAACCATACTTCTAAGGTATAATTTTGAAGAGGTGTAGAACTATCTACCCTAAAATTTAAATTAAAGTCTCCATTGGAATTTGTTATATAATTTCCACTAACATAAGTTAAATAAGATGGAGCATAATCAAATCCCCCATTAAACATATGAATAGTTACTTGTCCATTTTCGATGGGATTTCCATTTAAAGCATCTTGTAACATCCCACTAATAGTAAATAATCTCCCTATACTCCCAGTACAATTAACTTCTCGAGGAGTTGGAGAGGTGTTTAAAGTGATATTAATTGGAGCGTCTAAAATGTAATATGAATAATTTAAATTATTGTTTTGCTTTACATAAAGAAGATTAGGACCCGCTGTGAGAGAATTTCCCACAGAAGATTTCAAGAGTGCCACACCAGCTACATTTGTTCGGTTTGTTCCAAGGAGCAGTCCATTTGTATAATCATAAAATTCAACAGTAGTATTAAATATAGGATTGAATGTTTTATCTAAAACTTTAGCTTTTAATATTAATGTGTCTCCTCTATGCACTCTAGGCTGAATATAATTGTTTGCTTCGAAATTATTGATGTAAAAATGTAAAATATTCGTGGCTTCTTCCACTACTTTTAAATCCATTCTATTACTTGAGGCATTTATAAATGTAAAAGGTACGGGATATCCATAGATCCACCATATGCCATTAAAATCAACACGAACTTCATAATCTCCCGCTGGTACAGATGAGTTTAAAGTAACTCGTTCACTAAACTGTCCCGAACTATTGGTAGTTGTTGTGAATGGAGTCAATGCAGAGAGACTTGGGATGTTTGAGCCTTTAGGGAAAAGAAGGAACGAGACTTCTGCATTTGATATATATTTATTACTAACTGGATCATACAAGTTCCCGCTTATAACGGTTTCATCTGGTAAACTATCTGAAATATTAATTGTTTGAGGTATCACACTATTCAAATTAACTGTTACATTTCCATTCACAACAAATGAAGTAGCATTATATGCTGTGGAATAGGAAGCTGCAATGATGTGAGGACCTACTGTATAAGAATTATTAACATTTAATGTTAGTGAAGCCTTCCCATTCGAGTCTGTTTCAACATTAGCAATTGTAATGTTTTTATTAGCATCAGTAAAAGTTATAAGTCTATTTGCTGTGGAAAAAGTATCAGAACTTAAGGTTGCAGTGACATTTACTGAATCAGGTCTATTTACTATGGTTTTATTTGATTCAACTTGAAGTTTAAAGTCAGAAGTAGTGTTAACTGGAGGTATATTCCCAGAAAATACATCCATTTGCACCCATCTCCCATCACCATTAGCATCAGTCGGTACATAAATTTCTACCCAATTATAAAGATTTTTATATTTAACTGCAAATGTATTTTCACCAGGAATTTCTTGTATACCCCAACTATTATACCCAGTTACAAATCTACTCGGAATTCCGAAAGCTCTTGCAAAAACTGCAAAAGCTGAAGCAAAATCGGACCAGATCCCCTCTCTTTTTTCACAAAACCAATATACGGTATCTTCATTTTTTCCAGGGGGATCTGTTTGACGCGCATCCAGACCGACAGCAAAATTTGATACCAAATACTTTCTTATTTTATCTGCTTTAACAAAATTATTGTCAGTAGGTTTAATAATTGATTTAAGATTTTGGAAATCTTGGTAAAAATACTCATTTCCATTCACATAAGTTTCATTATTAGGAGGTAAATGGGTAAAAGTGTTCAAAATATCTGTATATTCTGGACTAGGATCTGTGACTTGACTAACTGCTGAAGAGTTTATTTCACTTTCGGTAGGTTGTGCTAACCAAGAGAGATTATAACTCATATTAACTTTATTATTTGTAGTGAAATCTAAGTCTAATGTAGTGCAGTTAAAATCATCTTTAAGAAGAATTGTATTTGAAGGATTAATATTGGATGCTGTAACACTATTTTCTAAAATATATGGATTGGGAAATAAATTTGGGATAACAAAAGCATTTGAACCGATACTTGGAGACAAGGGCATTGAAATTGTAATGATTTTATCTTGATATCCAGAACCATAAAGTGAATTAATCTCACTTTCAGGGGTAAAATCAAAATTATTCATACTCGCTGAAGAAGTCCAAGTTGTACCATTATATTGATTAAAACATTCATATCTCCATAATTTATCTTTAATTTCACTAAAATTTCCATATCCTGAAACTCTAAATACATCTGCATCAGAAAATAAAAGAGCTCCCGCTAAAGCAGCAAAATTATTAAGATTTAAATCATCAACGTTCCAATCATTCATATTTATTAATTCATCAAGCTGATCCTGTGATAAATTCAAATTTTTAAATAAATTCATTAAATCATCAATACTCCAAGGAATTGGTGGAACGTTTAATTCAGGTGTTTCGGGTGGTGCCCCATCTAACTTGTTACTAGGTGAAATTCGGCCAGTACCGAAAAGGAAGTTGAGGAAATAAGTTGAAAATGCAAATGCCGAGATCAATATTACAACAGTCAATAATATTGCAATAACTCTTTTTTTATTAATACCGCCATTAAGTAAATCTTCATTAATAGTCGACATTGAGTATCCAATAAGATAAAATGATTACAATTTAGAATATAATCTCAATTATAATATAAATAATTTTCTTGATGTTAAATCTTCTTATTTAAAAAGTATACTTTTGTAATTCTATGTAATTAAAATAACTGTGATCTTTACAAAATAAGGAGATTAAAATAATAATTATTCGTATCAAAAAAGTTAAGTTTGTTTTCCTTGACCCTAGAACTCAAAACCACACTTTGTACAAATAGATTTCTTAGAATATAGGACTTTTGGAATGTAAGAGATTATCTTTGTCTTATCGTCTACTTCCTTTATTGCTGAGGCTGTTGCGCCACAATTCGGACATATTTTCCTTCCAGTACTCATTGATTCCCCACCAGAAAATCCAGCGCCAGGAGCTGAACCACCAGCAGCGGAAGAACTAAAATTGCTTCCTTGACTTGAAATTTCACCCGATAAACTGGAAGGCATAACCGCTTTTGGCTCTTTCAACTCTTCAATTCTTTTATTTTTATAATTAATTTCGTTTTGAAGTTCATTAATTTTGGATTGTAATGGACTTATTTGTTGTTCTAAAGCCATGATATTTGACTGAAGTTGTTGAATCTGACTTTGTAATTGATTATTTTGGTTTTTTAATTGAGTTTTTTCATTATTGATATCTTGAATTTGATTTTTATAACCTTCAGTAGTATTATTCATTGAAGTGAGTTGATTTTCAAGATTTCGAATTTTTTCATCTTTTTCCAATAATAATGAATTGAGATTTGATGTTTGACTTTGCAAATCGCTCAGAGTTCGTTGTAATTCGTTAATTTTATTGTCTCTTTGTCTTATTTGATTTTGAATACCACTAGAATCGTCTTGTGAAGGATTATTATAAGTTTGTTGTGAATAGGATTGGTCTGATGGTCTATTAGGGGATTCTGGAGGTCTTGATATAGGAGATTGAGGGGGTTTAGAAATACTTGGAGGATTTGGAGAAGGAATAGAAACATCGGGTTCTTTTTTTGGAGGCGGTGCCATTGGAGCTTTAATTGAAGGAGGAGAAATTTTAGGCGGAGGTATCGTGGGTCTTTTTATTCCCCTAGAGTTAGAACTCTCTTCCCTCTCTTCTTTTTTCTCTTTTTTCTTTTTTGGCATAATTTTCCTCTTTCACGGTAAAAATTTAATCATTAAATATGAATAATATGGTAAGTTTACCTTATAAAATTATAGGAATTTTTATGGTTTTGAATTCACTTATGTAAAGAAATTAAAAACAATTCCAGTATGGAGCTAATTTTTCTTTTAGATTTGGAATAAGTTTGCCATTAACATAATTCAATATATCTTTATCTGACTCTCGCTTGTCTTCCCTTATCATCATATCTTCTTCATTGTTTAAGACTCTCAAACAATTATAAACTGCTTTTGCTTGCTTATCTATCTCATACCCTCCCTCTAAAGTTATTAGTATATTCCCACTACATAACTCTTCGGAAAGATTTTTTATTTTATTAAGATAGTAGAGCATTGCCCCTTAAATATTCTTAAAATAACAAAACCCGTGTTTCACTTTGCCACAATACCACAGAAAAATTACGGGTAAAATATTATGCCATCACCATATTGTCTCAACATATGGATAATTTATTATTTTTCCCTCTCCTTTACCAATACCAATATCTTCTATGAAATTAGAACCAGGGTACAGAGTCCTACCATCTTGATGGGAACTAAAGAAAAGTACATCTCCACTATTAGAACCATGATAAAATATATCCGATGTCCCATTACCAGCATGACAATCCCAATCAATGATTGCAACTCTTTTGTGATCTTTTTCTCTCAATAAATATTCCGCAGCTATTGCCACATTATTAAAAATACAAAATCCTGCACATTTATATGAATTTGAATGGTGACCAGGAGGACGGACTAAAGCAAAACAATTATCTATAGTTCCCTCTATAATATTATCTATACCAGTAAGATTCCCTCCAACAGAATAAAGACTTGCTTCATATGTTTTTGGTGATACCAAAGTATCCATATCTAAACTTTGGACATGACCAGTCGATTCTGCTAAATCACTCACATTCCTCACTTCTTTTATTAAACTATCTTCGTGAACATATCGGATTTGATCAATTGATGCCTTTTGTGGTTCAATTAATTTAAAACTTTTTTCATTGAATATATTCTTTTCTTTTAAGAGTTCCATTATTGCGATTAGTCTTTCATGAGATTCTACATGAGTTCCAATGCGATGTTTCAAATACATATCATCATATACTATACCAGTAGTCATTGATATAACCTTTATATTTTGTATGTTAAAAATATATACTAAAATTTTTAATTATTATTTATATAAAGTTTTCTTTTTTCTTTTAAAGCAAATTATAAAAAAGTTTGATTTGAACGAAATGAATGAAAAAGAGAGCGAGAAAAAGCAATATTCACTCAAAATTGTAATAATTGGAGAACCTGGTGTAGGAAAGACAAGTTTGGTAAAAAGATTTGTCTCCAACCTTTTCACAAAGGATTATAAGGCAAGTATAGGAACAAATATGTATGTAAAGAAACTTTTTTTAAAAGAACGTGAAATTACTTTAGCTATTTGGGATATTGCCGGTCAAGAACAATGGGCAAATATGCGCCATAAATATTATAGAGGATCTCAAGGTGGCTTTATAGTAGGAGATCTTTCTCGAAAAAATACTTTCGAGAAAATTAAAACCTTCTGGATCGAAGATTTAAGGAAACATTGCTCAGATATACCTTTTCTTCTAATAGCAAACAAAGGAGATCTTAATGAAAATGTATCCAAAGAAGATATAGAAGCAATAAGTAGAAGTATAAGGGCGAATAATTTAATAATAACCTCAGCTAAAACGGGGGAAAATGTAAAATCTGCTTTTAAGATAATTACCCAATTAATTGTGGAAAAAAATGAATCAAAGATTGTATCTTAGATTTTTATTACTTTTTTAATATATCGTCTCTCTTTTGGATTAATCATATTCTTGAAAGTTTCCTGTAGATCCTCTAATTTTACTTCTTCGGATATAAAAAAAGAGAGATCGAAACCTTTCTTTTTAACTAAATTAAGAGATTTCTGAATATCCTCTTTATCATGGCCCAAACTCCCTTTTAGGTTTATTTCTTTGGAATTCATTAAAAAAATGGGTAATTCTATATTTCCTCTAAAAATTCCCTCAAGAAGAATGGTACCTCCCCTCTCAATAATATCAATACCCAGAAGAATTGTTTCTTGATTACCTACGCAATCAAATATAAAAGAGGGATTAGAGAGATCTTTTAACGCCCTTTTTATTTTTGCTTTCTTTGGGGGAACAACTATACTTGCTCCTAATTCTATTGCTTTTTTTCGCAAATATTCTTGGGGTTCTACAACTAAAATATAATCTGGATCTTTTTGAACTAGTAACGCCTTTAAAAAACATAATCCAATATTCCCTCCCCCAATAATTACGATTTTCTGGTTCGAGGTGATATTTGAAAGTTTTAATGCCCTACTTATATTTGCAAATGACTCTACCATTACTGCTTCTTTGTAAGAAACGGAGTCTGGAATAGAAAATAGAAATTCGGGGGGAGCTTTTAAGTATTCTGCGAAACCTCCGTTTTGAAAAATTCCTAAAGCATTAAGATTACCCTTTGAGATATCTAATTTTACATTGATAATACAAACTCTCTGTCCAATTTTAAAATCCTTTATATTTTTTCCAATTTCTATAATTTCACCCACAGATTCATGACCCATAATCAATGGAACTTGGTATAATTTCTTTTTGAAATTTGTTAAATCACTTCCACAGATTCCCACATATTTTATTTTAACTAAAACTTCATCCTCTGTTATTTTAGGCTTTGGGTAATCTTCATAATACACAATTTTTTCAATATCTTCAAAAACAGCGGCTCTAATAATGATTCACTTTTTATTATATTAAATGAGATATTTATTTATATATTGTTATTTAATTGTTTCTAATAACTAATATTATTATATTGAAAATATGATGATGTAAAATATCGTTTAATGCATGGAAATTTCTAAAGAATTGATTCAATTTTTGTCGTTATAGTTTGATGTTTAATTAAAGGATATATTTATATCTTACTAAAGTTTAACCGAAATGAAAATAGATAAAAATTCAATTAGTCTATTCGGATTTAGGGGAAAGATTTTAGAGGTTGATTTAACAAATAAATTGATTAAAGAAACGCCTTTAGATCTTAAATCAATAAAAGATTTTATAGGTGGTGCTGGATATGCTTGTAGATTTTTAATTGAAAATATTGATCAAAACACAAATCCACTATCCCCCGAGAATATATTAATAATTATGACCGGTCCTTATTGTCTTTCTGGAATTCCTGGATCTGGAAGATTTGTAATATGTTCTAAATCACCATATACTAATCTATTGGGGGAATCGAACTGTGGTGGATCCTTTGGACCAGAAATGAAAAAGGCAGGATATGATGGGATCTTTATTAAAGGAAAAGCTGAAAGTCCAGTTTACCTCAATATCACTAACCATGATAATGAAATCCTGGATGCTAATTCACTGTGGGGTCTTGATATCAAA
>JARRLT010000063.1:0-16102 GCA_037386725.1 Promethearchaeota archaeon | reverse complement strand
ATCGATGTGTAAGTGTGTATCGATTGTGTATCATTATTAATTATCCATATGAGAATCGAAGGGATTCATTGTTTAGATTACTTGAAGTTTTTGAATTATTTTAATTAGTTAAAATCACCATTTTTAATTATTTCTACTATATGAGTAATTATAATCTTTTTTAATTTCTATCTTTATCTTATTTTTTCTTTTTTCCAATGGTATATATTGAATTTTCAATAATCCAATCCAAATTGTACCTTGATCTTTTTCGTGGTCAACATCAGGTAAATATGGTGTAATCTTTGTTATCAAATCAGAAGGATCAGGATCTAATAATGGTTCTGCACTCACAGTTGTACTAAATCCCGACTCTGTAGCCATTATAAGTGAATTTATTCTTTCTTTAAAAGGAGGTGCATTTGGTTCAAATATTTTCAATAATTCAGAATTAGTTGATCCAATAGTGAAGCGAAAAGCTACATTGTCCTCATATCCCTTAAGTTCTTCACAAAGATCTCTTATTACTTCCTCCCTCGGTTTGGAGACAATTAAAACTGAATTTCCCGCTTTGATCAATTTTTTCAGAACTTTCAAATAAGCCGAATAGTATGGTTCTTGAGGAAAAATATCATGACTTGTAGGAAACATGATATCATAGGGTTGTGGACCTTTTTTTCTAGTTTTACCATAATCTTTATTTATAATTCTCTCACTTATTTTCATTTTTTCCCATGTATCTTCATCGCATCTTTTGAATTGCTTTGCGATCGCTTTAGCATAACAGTATATGCAATTATTATAACATCCTTTAATACAATTTAATTCTCTCTTTGCCCACTCTCGAGTACCCATTTTCAGTTTATTGAGAAGAGGATACATTTCTGAATGTGATAACGGTTTTTCCAGACTAAGATCAAAACTGTCATGAAATGAAACTAATTTGGTATTTTCTGTCATTTTAAATCGTTATTTATCAATAATCAAAAAATTAATCTAATTTATTTAAATAGAAAATATCTAGGTATCTATAGTGTACTATCTACAATAATAATATTTTAAACTATTAATCTAAATAGTTTTTAATTTTCATAAATTATAGATTTATTTAGTTTTTTCCATACTTTTGTCTTTACGTTTAAAAAAACATTGTTTTACAAAATCCTTACTAACTCTATTTTAATATCTTTTCGCAAAATAATAGACAAATTCGCTTTCGAGATTATTATCTCTTTCTTTCATATGATTTTCATAGATTTTCTTATCCCACAATGCCAACTTGATTGAAGGATAGGAAGGACTCTTTCCCCCAAGACTCTCGTTAATTTGACTCCGAAATTCTACACATAAGAGTCTCCTTGGAAAATATATAGTTCGAATTTAGTTTTATGACATTTTACTCTTTTATAGAGGTTTTTATAAAAAGATATTTCGAAAAAAAGAATACTGGGCGTTGGAAACCATTGAAAGGAGTTACTTATCTTCTATGATTACTTTCCTGATATCGATATATATTAAATCATCCTTAACACAATTAGAATAAGATTTAATGTTAAGCCTTTTCTTGAATATTGGACCGTCTAGAACTAAAGTATGATACTCCCCTTGTTCGCCACATATATCGAGTCCGGCTTCAACCCTTAAATTAAGCAATTGCTCTAAAGAATCTTTATTAAGTTTCCTTCCAAGCCATCCTTCATGAAACCAAGGTTTTTTAACACAGGAAAAAATTATTTCAAATTTAAACGAAATAAGGCTTTCGATAAGTTCATATCTGTCGATCCCCCATAAGGGAGTACATACATTAACCCCCGAAGGTTTACAACATTCCCTAACCCAATTTGGATTCCCATCAACTTCTGCGATATCGCCTGTTATTAGAGTAGTTATCCCGAATTTCTCTTTTAAAAAGGCAATTGCCTGTTCATAACTTTCTTCATATGGTTCATTAATTTCTACTGGAAAATGTGGAAGATTTAAGGCATCAGCTTGATATTTCATAACTTTAAGGGGATGAGCTAGAAAGTTTGCATTCGTGGGGACAAAAGTTACCAAATTTAGGATATGATACCCTGACAAGAGTGCTTTATAAAAAGCTAATGAGCAGTCCTTTCCACCGGTCCATAAAACAGATGCTTTCTTCATTTATATTCACTTTTCTTTATTTAAGTTAATAAATAATATAAATGATATATAGTAAGCTAGAAATTATTCTTGCTTAAACGTTACGTTTTAAAACCTAATTTATTAACTTCTCAAGATATTAGAGTTAGTTAAGATCTATAAGATATATAATGAGTAATTTTATGAAGATAAACTGCAAAAAGCCAAATATCTTTATAGGAATAATAAATACCAAATTACTGAATTAATAAGAAAAAATAAAAGGTTTAAGTTTATTTTTTAATTTCACCAATATTATTTTGGATCTTTTTTGAAGAGGCTTGAAAATACACTTTACGAATTGAAAATAAGCAAGAAAGGATTGCATAGATGTTAAACACCGAACTTATAATATCTATTATAAGTGAAAATGAGTAATAAATTGAAGGAAAATGTGCAGTAGTAAGTATATATAAATCAATATAAATGTTATTAATGCTTATTAGTAAGTTAATTGAAGACATAACCAGAAGTATAGGAAGAGATACAATATTAAGACTAAATCCGAACCAAATACCAAGTGGTTTTCCCTTTTTTCTATTTAATAGAAGATTCATACCACATAGTAAAATTATAAATATAGCGATGATTATTATAATCGTTGGAATAATTACCGGAATTAACCATTCATATACAAATTTAAAGAAATTTAGTGTGAAACCATTAGTAATATTACTGATTATGCCATACCAAAATGAATAAATCATGGGAAGTTGTAGAAATATTGCCGAAATTCCTACATAAAGTAAGATAGAACTTGTTGTGTCACTTAATCTAAATCTCTTTCTTTTCCTGTCACTATTTATAGTTTCTTCCATATTGTTTTTTAACCGGTAAAAATAAATTTTTAATCTTTTGTTTTTTAATAATGATAGTAAATCTTAATTCATAAATAGATTTATCAGATAAAAGTTATTTGTTGGAAAACAATTAAAACAAGTTCATATATCCATTAAAGTAATTAATTCTAATACTGTATGTTATTTTTAAAAGAATATCTAAACAAGGACATCAATAAAACAATAATAATTTTATTTCACACCAATTTTCTTTTGGAACTCATTTGAATCTTTCCAGAAATGATTAAAGATGATGGGAATAAGAACTATGATGGATCTTATTTTTACTATTATAAACACACCCCAAATATAATGGAATTAAAATACTTGTATTACTTCTTAGTTATGATAAAAATTTATTAAAAAAATAGAAAAGTATAATTAGTAGAATTTTCTACTAAATAATATGGCGAGTGTTAAAATGAATAATAAAAAACTTTTAGAAAAATTACAGGCGAAAATCACATTAAGCTTAGGAAAAAAACTAACTCAACAAGAGCTTCTGGATAAAAGTGTGAACTTCGCCTATAAAAGAATTGATGAATTTATTTCTGAAGAGATTGAGTCACCTAAACTGACGAGAGAATTGATTGAAAAGATACGGAATGATACAATAGAATCTCCTATCGCCTACCCAAAGAAAACTGATGATGAATTAATATATGATTTATAAGGTGAAAAAGAAAAATTGATTGTTCTCGACACTAGCTTTCTGTTTGCTTTAAAAGCGGAAAAAGATAAAAATTATTCCAGGGCAAATGAAATATTGGAAATGTTATTTAATGACTATAATGATATAAAAATAACACCTTATCTTGTGGCAAATGAAACTATAACCCTCGCGATTGCGAGATATTATGGAAATAGGGATTATTTAGAAAAATATTTCAACTTAATTTGGGGGGAACAATGCTTTTTTGATCTTTTAAATTTTGAAATAAATGAATATGAAAAGATTTATCACGTTTTAGAACAATATTGTACGAGGAAGAAACAATTAAGCTATACAGACGCAAGTCTTATTTATTTATGTAAAAAGTATAAGGAAACGCGTTTAGTGTCATTTGATAAGCATTTTGATAATATTGTCACTCGGTTATTTTGAGTTATTGTGATTAGGTAAAAAATTGAATTAATTAATCATTTCATCAAAAATAAACCATAAAAATGAACTACTAGACCCTTTGAAAGTACTTTATCTAATTTTGGTTTAAAAATTATTGTATATATTTTTAATATAATGAATTTAAATGTCAATTGATATATTTTTCATTAAAATAAATTATTAAGTGTTTAAACATGAAAATTGGATTTATTGGTTTAGGTTATATGGGTAGCCGAATGGCTATGAACATTCTCAAGAATCAATATGAACTTATTGTGTATAATAGAACTAAAGAAAAGGCAGGAGAACTTGTTCAGAATGGGGCTAAATTAGCAGAAGGCCCTTCCGATTTGGCGAAAGATGTCGATGTTTTATTTAGCATGCTTGCAAATCCTGAAGTAGTGGAACAATTAGCGTTAGGCAAAGAAGGATTTCTTGATTCGTTGAAAAAAGGGTCCATCTGGGTTGACTGTAGCACGGTAAATCCCTCGTTCTCAGTAAAAATGGCAAATTTATCAAAAGAGAAGGAAATAAATTTCTTGGACGCTCCTGTAGCAGGGACCATCATGCCTGCCGAGAAAGGAGAATTAGTTTTTTTGGTAGGAGGAGATAAAACTATTCTCGATCAATGTAAACCTATAATTGAATGTATGGCTTCGAAGATCCTATATTTTGGGGCAAATGGAAAAGGTACATCCATGAAAATGGTCATCAATACAATGTTAGCCTTCGGAATGGTGGGATTTTCAGAAGCCATGAGTTTAGGGAAGTCTTTAGAAATAGATACTAATAAATTAATGGATGTTTTATTATCATCAGCGGTATCTCCTCCCTTTTTATCCTATAAAAAAGAGATAATTACGAAAGGGGATTATGATAAAACTCGATTTCCACTGAAATGGATGCGTAAAGATCTTGTTTTAGCTACCAAATCTGCATATGAAACTGGAATTGCAATGCCAGTTACAAATCTTGTAAAAGAGATGTTTGCATTAGCATCTGAAAAAGGATATGCAGAAAAGGACTTCTCCGCAGTTTTTGACCTATATAAGCGATCTTTAAATAACTTTTAAAAGTAAAAACAGAATAGATGTTATTACTAATAAAAATAAAAAAGGAATTTAGTAGATTTTTTGTAATGTTGTTAACATTATTTATCAGTTTTATTCCGATTTAATTTGCTGATTTGAAGATTTCCAAAGCCAATTAAAGATGAATCTACCAACTAAGTAGGCCAACAAAATACCCGCAATCTCGTCTAAAATATAATGCTGTTTTACAAATAACGTTGATAAAATAACTCCTGCTGCAATTATAAATGTAACAATTACTACCGTGAGTTTTATCAAGTTGGGGTCTCTTTTATAATAACGATACCAAGCATAAAATGTAATAGTCGACACGGCAGCATGAAGGCTTGGAAAGCAATTAAAGGAAGTATCTGAGTTAAATATACCAAAAACTACTTGAGCAAAAAAATTTCCTTGATATTGACTTGCATTCGCTAAAATTTGTTCTCTCCATAAGTATGTAGAAACGGGGAAGAAAAGATAAATAATACATGCAATTAAGTTTATAATAACTAAAGACCATGCAAACGCATACCCTTTTTTCGGTACTATAAACGCAAAATAAACCATGGAGATAATAGTCATCGGATAGAATAAGTAATAATAGAAAATAACCATCTGGGGAATAAATGGAATAAAGTCATCTCCTAAATAATTCAATCGGAAACCTGTTCCGGGAGGATATATACTCCCCGTAAAGTCATAAAATAGAGTATTTAAAATAATGTAAAAAATCAACACCATTAAAATAACATCTACAATCATATAACTAAGCCAACTGCTCCATTTGGTTTCGTTTCCTTTAAAAAAGAGTTTTTCGATACCTTTTTCGAACTTTTTCATTCTGATCATCGATTGATATATTGTTATTAACCAACTTTGTCGATAATATAAAAAGATTTCTCTGTAATTTTTTAAAAATCAGAAACTAAGGTAATGAAAAAATCGTCTTGGATTAAAATTTTTAGAGGTAATTAAAAGGTTAACAGAAGTACTTTTATGATTTTATAATCGAAAAAATCTCATCTTGATGATTAAAAATAATACTCAGATGACCTTCCTCTGGATGAAAAGTTGCGTGACAATTTGGAATTCGGTTCGATATATATTGACCTGTTTCAATAGGTACATTTTGATCTAAACCTCCGTGCCAAAGATTTACCTTTAAGGTTGCTGGAATGTCTTCCAACTGAAAATTCCAAGATTGAGCATATAACTTTGCTTCATAGGCGAGACCTTTTGAACCTTGTCTAAATGCTTCCTTCGTTTCTATTGCAAATAAGTGTAGGATATCTGGTTCCAACATTATAAGTTTATCTGGTTCGGGAAGATTTTCAGCATCTTTTGTAATTTTTTCTTCCAATTTCTTTAAATCATTACTTATTCTCCCTGTTGAAACCCATAACAAAAATCTAATTAACGTTGGAAAATTTTTTGCGATACCAAGAAAAATTTGATCACCTTTACTCATTTCTTCCCTTCTTGCTTCTTTAGGACCTATCCCAGCAATGATAGTACAATTTATTAATCTATCTGGGATTTTATATGCACATGCTGCGGCATAAGGGCCTCCTCCAGAAACACCTATAACTCCAAATTTTTCAAGACCAAGATGATCTGCTAACTCGACCATATCATCGGGCCAATCTAATAATGTTCTATTCTTTTGAAAGTCTGATAAGCCAACTCCAGGTCTATCGCTACATATTAAATGAATCGAATTTTTTACAACAATTTTATCTCCAAGTTTTCCTTCTAGTCTAGAACCAGGAAATCCATGAAAATAAAAAAATGGCATTCCTTTTTTATCCCCAACCTCTATAAATCCTAACTCTCGACCATCCTTTAATTTTAGAACTTCTGAATCATTGTCTATTTCTTTCATTTCGTTTTCGCCTCTAAACTACTAGGGTAATTTTATTATAATTAACCATATAAATTTATTTATCATTTGAGGAACATTTCTCAATCCTATTACTTAAGGTAATCCTTCACTTTTAAAACCTTGAAAAACATGTAATATATCATTCCATGTAAGTAATTCAATATTGACTCTTTTCTTGTTAGCTTTTTCACATTTTCCAAGAGAATGCTGTTCTCTTAATCATATTTTGGAATATCATGGAAATCAAACAACAAATGAGTTATTCAAAAATATAAAAATCATAGAGAAAGAAAAGGAAAACAATAATAGAGAAAAATTAATTCAGTGCAATAAACGTTAAATATATCTCAAAATGAAAATCTTAATTCAATATTTTGAGGAAAAAATACACAATTTATAATAAATAAGTATATTAATTTCTTTTAAATGAAGGATAAAACACCTATTAAAGAATATGCGGAACAACAATATAGAACTCATAATAATTTAATTAACCGGATAAACCTTTGGTCATACGGAACAAATCCAGAATCCCTCCAAAAATGGATTTTTAATAAAATTCAACTTAAGGAACATGAAAGATTATTAGAATTAGGTTGTGAAACAGGAAAATTATGGCTTGATAATTTTAGAAAAGTTCCTTTAAATTGTTCAATTATTCTATCAGATTTGTCTAAAAATGTATTAAATACTGCTAAAAGAAACTTAAAATAATTTAACCTCTCTATAAAATTTAAAATAATTGATGCAGAAGAAATTCCTTATCGAAATCAAGTTTTCGATGTAGTGCTAGCTTGTCATATGTTGTATCACATTCCAAATATTAAAAAGGCTCTTACATCAATAAATCGCGTAATAAAGCCAAGTGGAAGATTTATTTCAACCACCACTAGCAAAAGACACATTTGGGAGTTAAGGAATTTTCTTTCCAAGTTTGGATTATATCCTGAAGAAAAAATGAGATTATTTAGTTAATTTAAAAATGAAACTGGTAAAAAAATTATAGAACCATTTTTCGAAGAAATTGAATTTTATGAGTATACTAATCCCGTGAGTATTACATAAAAAATCTGAATTTAAAATTACAGGGATAACAGGAATGTTTATAGCAAATAAACCTATACAGAACTAAATTAGATTTGTAGAATATCTATTTTCTTTCAAAATGAAATATTTCAGATAATACACATCAAAATTAATTACAACTTTATTTTTCAGCTTAAAAACAAGAGGAGTATATCTTTTTTACCATATAAAGGGTATCAACCTTTTCTTGGTTTTTTGAGTATATTCTGTATAACCTTCAAGTTCTTTATTAAGGGTTTTTTCTTCAAACACAATTCGAATAATTAAACCCACCACTATAAATGCCACGAATATGAGTGAAAAAAGCGATCCAAGAGCTAAGCACCAACCCGTCATAAAAACTATTAAGCCCAGATACATCGGATGACGTACTATTTTATAAGGACCTGTATTAATAACTTTATGCCCTTTTTGGATTTCCACTGCCTTAGATAAGAAAGAGTTCTCCCTCATTGTTAAGAAAATAAAAATCCAGCCTAGAATGTAGGCTGTAAACCCAATTATTTCAACTATCAATGGCACATTTGACCATCCAAATCGTCTATCTAAACCTGGAAAGAAAAAAATCGGAATAAATCCAATAGAGGTTAAAGCAGTCACGATTATGTCCCATTTTTCTGTAAATTTAGGTTTAACGCGTTTTTTAATTAAATTAGGATCGTGTTTGCTGAAATAAAAAATGTTGTTTATAAAAAACACATAAAATAGAATGAGTACAATCCAAGCTTCAACCCATAGGAAATTATCAGCGGGTATGAACATTCCTAATCCAAGCAAGATGGTTACAATAGTTACTCCAACAATAAACTTCCCTTTTGATACATCTCTCTCTTTATCTGCCATAATAAATATTATGACATGATCTTATTAAAGCGTTTCTTTATAGGTAATTAATTCGATTAAAGAGGAGCTTTATCATTGTGAGATATTTTAAAGATAAAGAATCATCAAAATTTTGATAATGATGTCAATATTTAAATATTACATTATACTCATTTTTTCTTTGAAATCCAAATTCGCCTAAAATACTAGTTTAAGTCGTTTTAGTGAGAGCTGATTTGTGATTTCATTTAATAAAAAAATAATATGGAAATTAATAATAAGGTGATAGTTATGCCATATGTGTTTATAACTTCATACCTACCAAATGAAAGATCGGCAGAAGCTGCAAAGATTTATCTTGAATTTTTTAAAGAAGATAGATCAAAATATAAACCACTTTCTAAAGAAATAATTCCTAATGCCGTTAAAGCTCGAAAAGACTGTATTGAAGTTACGGGAGTTCATGACATAAAAGAAGGAAAGTTGGAAGAATTTTTAGTTCTTCAACAAAATCTCATGGTTAGGTATCATAAAATCGAGGTGAAAGGGATTAGACTCATAAAATTAGGTTAATTATATTTAAAAATTTTATTTTATATATATTTAATTGAAGGATCTTGTGGAAACACACACCCTAACAAGAAAATTTTTAACTTTGTTATTATGTAAATAAATTGCCATTTATTCTTTTAAAAAAACTTTAATTATATTCATTAAATTATAGACTAAAATAGAATTGAATTAAAAAGATATTAAATTGAATAAACTCAGAATATTGAATTTTAAACTCAAAAATTGGTGATTTCATGAAAAAGAAAATCTTTTATTGGGAAATTTCAGGAATGATCTTTATTACCCTTGTTGGTTCTTTTCTGCATTTTCTCTTTCAAATATCGGGATATTTTCTTCCCGTTGGAGCAATAAGTGCGGTTAATGAAAGTGTTTGGGAACATTTAAAATTAGGATATTGGCCTTTAGTCTTTTTTGGAGTTATTGAATATATATATATAAGAAAAGAGACGAAAAACTTTTTCTTTGCCAAATTGATATCTGCATTACTAATTATGGTCCTTATTATTGTATTTTTTTATGGTTATACGGCGATTTTAGGTGAAGACAACTTGTTTTTGGACATTTCTATTTTTGTTTTATCTATCGTTATAGCACAATTGGTAAGTTATAAAATCTTAACGATACCAGATTTCTCAAAAACTCTTTCTTATGCTTCAATTGCGGGAATTGTGATATTGGGAATATTATTCATTATTTTTACCTATTTTCCTCCACATTTCTTTCTCTTTCAAGATTCTTTGACTGGTATGTACGGGATCTCTTAAGGCTCATATAAAAATATTCTTTTTAAATGCTGAATTCCTGAATCATAAAAACTACAAATATTTATTTTCTTTACATTTTATGTATAATGGAAGTATCAAAGTGGAAGTCTAACCGTAACCATAGTTCCTTCATTTCTGCCTTTAGATTTTACCCATATATTTCCACCATGTTGTTCTACTATTTTTTTAGCCAAAAATAAGCCTAAACCTGCTCCCTCGTCCATAACATTTAATCCATTACCATTTCTTTCAATTTTTCCAAATCTTTTAAATATTTTTTTCTTTTCTTCTTTTGTGAATCCTATACCATTGTCTTTAAAGATTACATCGAGAAAATGACTATGTTTTTTTATTAATATTGTGATTAGTCCTTTGGGAGGAGTATTTTTGATAGAATTCATCAATATATTTGTAAAGACTTGTTCTATTCTAATTCTATCAATGTAAACTTCCATTTCCCTATTTTCATAAAATTCTTTCTCTAAATTCCTTTTTTTAAATAAATTTTTGAGATTCTTTAGACAATTATTAAGCATTTTAACGATATCTAATTTTTCTCTTTCCAATTTAAATTTTTGTTTTTCAATACTAATTACATCCAATAAGTCTTGAATTAATTTATTGAGTCTCGTTCCACCGTTTTCTATGATATTAATTAATCTCAATCCTCTTTCATCCAATTTATCACCATATAAATTTTGGAATAAATTTACTGAACTTGAGATAGAATTTAAGGGGGTTTTTAATTCATGGGAAGCTCGAATAAGGAATGCATTTTTAATATTTTTAATTTCTTTTAATCTCTTTAGTTCATTTTTAACAATCTTTTCGGCTCTTTTTCGTTCTGTAATATCTTCAGAGACAATTTGAATATATTCTTCATCTCCTATTTTAACTTTCGATATATGATTATTCAAGTATATTGGTTCTCCAGATGTATTAATCAAATTAAATTCAAAACATTCTGATGAACTAGTTTTTAAAATTTTCAAACCTTTATTAAGAAATGAATGAATTTCTTGAAATTCATGACCTAATTCTGTCAAGTTTTCTCCGATTATGTTATCCCTCTTTAACTGGAAATATTTTTCAGCCACTTTATTAGAATCTATTAGGTCTCCTGTTAAATCCAATAAGATGATGGAATTAGGAGAAGTTTCAACTAAAGATCGATATTTTTCTTCGGATTTCCTTAATTTAATTTCTAATTGTTTTCTTTCAGTAATATTATTGAAAATACAATGAGTTCGAATAAATTTTTTCATAACCAAGTGTATTGAGCCATGCTTTATTTACCTCTTTGATGTATCCTTTATCATCTAATGAATGATAAGGAAGAGGAGCGTCCTCATATAATAAATTAAATTTTTGTTTTCTATTATTTAAATCATTTATTAATTTTTTTCGTTTAGTAATATTCAATGAAGCAATAATGTATTTTATATCATTAATATTGTTAACCCTCATTCCCTTGATTTTAAGCCAATTAAAAGATCCATCTCTTCCGTTTATTTTTAATTCTGTCATAAATTCCTCCTTTTTTAAAAGATTCTTAATAATATCTTTTGCTTTTTTAATATCTGTAGGGAGAATAAAATTGAATGCTTGATCTTTGAAAATATCTTCTATAGAAAAATCAAACTCTTCATTTTGAGTTTCATTGATAGTTAATAAATTAAAATCTTTATTAAAAATCAACAGATCTAAAATGGTCATTATTTAACATAACTGTTAAAGTATTATTGATGGAATTTTTATACTTCTTTCTATCAATATTAATAGACCACTGTTTTAAAAATCTTTTTAAATCAATTACAGTATAGTCAAAAGATAAATCAAATTTTCTACTCTGAATCCCAAAGACAATTTAATGATAAAAAAATAATGTATAAATTAATTTAGTTTATTAGATACCGCGAATAGAAATTTAAGTTAAATTATTAAACAAAAAGTTTTTCAAGAAATACAAATTTCCTTTTACTTAATTTGATCAAGTATAATATTGAATTCATTAAAGTTAAATGGTTTTAATAAAAATCCATCTGCTTTTGTTCTATCCATGTTTTTAATAACTTCTTTTTTAGGTATAGCGGTGATATAATAAACTAATAGGTCTTTTTTCTGATTATCTGATTTTATCTCTTTACATACTTCAAAACCATTAATGTCAGGCAATAAAATATCTAATAAAACTAATTTAGGTTTGGTTTTATTTAAAATTTCTAGGGCTTTAGAACCTGATGAGACATGATAACTAGAAAATCCTTGGGATTCAAATAAATCAACCAACACTAACGCAGTGGGTTTGTGATCTTCAACGATAAGAATATCGAAAGAATTATTTTCTTCTTTTGAATTATCAACGATCGTACTAATCTTTCGTTCTAATAATAAACTTTCATTATAAACTTTCTCAATTTTAAATAATGTCTTAGGCTTTAAAAATTCTGATTCATTATCAATTATTAATTTAAGAAAACCCTGTATTGATGTTAAATGTTCTTTAAAATCATGATAAATTTTGGAAAAATCCTTTAATTTTTCTTTTTTCTTTAAAAAATTAATATAGAAATTAACACTTTCTCTTATTAATTGTGATATTGTAGTATATTCACTGTTTTCAACAAAGACTTCCCAATTTTCTTTAGTCTCTTCTGAAACAAGGATTCCAATCCCCTTTTTTTCTTTCCCATAAATTATTTCACCTTTTTTCCATCTTTTAAACCCTTCTGTTACTGACCCTCTCCAGATTGCTTTTTTTCCGGTTTCTTTTTCATATTTTTTCATCTCTTCTGTTAATTTCTCAGTATTAGAAATTATACTCACCATTTATTTCTATTATTTCTTATATAATTAATAATTATTATAAAATAAATTTTTTTAATTTAATAATTATTTAAATTATTTCTTTAATTTTATATAAAAATTAGGTACATTTTTTTCCAATATTAAATATAACCTTTTTAGAATTAACATATTCTTTTTTTATAATTATCTTTAAAAAAATACATAATTCAACTCAAACCCCTAAGGTCAAAAATCTGTAAATGATTACAATTTTAACTTAAAAATTTAATTTGATGATATTTAATATGAAATAGGGGAGTTATATTGTTTCGAATAGATTCTTTATTTTTATTTTGGCTTTTTTTAATGAATTGATTCTTATCTCTTCAAAGTTTTTTGTTGATCTTAAAGATGTTTTTTTCAGAAAATTTATTTTTTCAATTAGATTATCAAATGCCCATGAAATATTTTGTTCATCCCTACACTCTTTAAGGTCTTTTTTAAGATTTTTATAAATTTGCCGAATTGTATCTTTACTTAAATCTTTTGTCGTTTGGATAATTTTTTTATCATTATTATAGTAGCATAATAGAATGAAATTATTTTCATAATTTTCAATTTTTATGCTGTTCATAAGAAATTCTCCATTTCCAGCAGCTAATTTAAAATATTTTAATTCTAACAAATTTAAACTTTTAATTGTTCTTAGGACCGAATTATGAATTAAAGAAAACATAGCCCCAATAGCATTAGAATCTAATTCTTTTTTATAAAATTCGGAAACCAACATCCCATTTTCATCTATTAGAAAACAACTTTGAAAATACCCTGCGTCCAGAACATTTTCTAATATATTCTTTAAGATTTTAGATCTTCCTTTTGGTCCAGCCATAGTTTTATGCTTATTTTTTTCTTGAGTGATATCTTCAGAAATTAAACTAATTTCATCATGTGATATTTCTGTTTTTTGTTTCAAGTTTGCTTTTTCTTTTTCAAATTTAAGCTTCATATCTTCAAAATCAATTTTTTCCTGTTCCAATTGAAATCTGCTTTTCTCAAGATTTTCTTGTATTTTAGCTAATTTACTCTCTTTTTTCCTAAAATCTTGCCTCTTTAAATCCATTTGAAGACTTAAATCCTTGAATTGTTCTCTAGCTTTATCCAATCTCTTATTTTTTGTCTTATAATCAACTTTTGCCTCTTCCAGTTGATTTGATTTTTCGATGATTTCATCGACCTGACAGATCTGGGCTTCCAGCGAATCCTGCTGAGCTCGCGAATCGGGCCACGGGTTTCGTTCATTACCATAACCATTTTATGTTTAAAATTTTTCATATTATTCCCATTTGCTTCATCGTTCAATAATTTAATTTTGTTCTCATTTAAATTAACTAAAAAACTGTTTTCATATTCTGTTTGGATTAGATCCTTTCTCGGTTCAAATTCCTCATTTTTTAGATTTTGTTTTTCCAAGAGCTTAAGATTTTTATAACTTAACCAAGACTTATTCTCATTTTGCTCATTTTCTGTCTTAGGTTTCGTTTTATTTTTTATTTTTATATTTTTGTGTTCTTGTTCTTCCATTGATTTTTCATTCCCAAGGTTTTTTTATTAAAAAATAGAAAAATTACTATGTAAGAGACCCGATACTACTAAAAAAGTCTCTGGAGAAGCTATTCTGAATTATCTTTCCTGTATCTTTAATAAATTTAGTAATTTCAAAATGTATTAATCCTATTTTAATCCTTTTAGGAAAAATTATTTGTAGTAATACATTGGAATAAATTCGAGTTATCCAAATTGAAAAATTACTTTCAGGATTCTCACTTGATCCTGCATCAATTTTAATTTGTTCTAATATTTTGCTATTGTTAATTATTTCAATTCCTCGTTCTGCCATTGATAAAATACTAGCAGAAATAGCTGCAAAACTGGAATTTAATTCCTCGTCTTGAATATCTTGATTGGTATTATTTGCAATAACAATCCCATCTTCGGTTATTAAACTACCACTTTTCACTCCAAAAAATTATAGTTCTTTATCCAAGAACTAGTTTTATTTTATCCAATGCGGAATTGATTTCAAAATCAATTAATCCTATTTTTGCATCAGCAGGTGCTAGAGCGATTAATGCTGATTGAGTTAACTGATATAGAAAGATTAATTTATCATCTCCTGTAATAACAAGTGAACTTGTCTTTCCAGATCCCAAGGTATCAGCAACTCTTGAGCTTACAGATGTTAAAGCTGCTGTCATAGCTGCTATAGCTCTCTCATCCATGTCTCTATGTAAAGCACTTGCCATCATTTGCCCTTTTAATGAAATAATTGCGCTATTGGAAACTTCAGAATTTTTTTCTAACTCTTTTAAAATATCTTTGATCTTTTCTTCTTTTGCACTCATATTTAAAACCTCAATTTATGATTTTTGATAATCTGGACAAGTATCCTTTTCCTTTGCTGTAACATATATATTCTTTTTCTGACACCAAATTAATCCGTCAGCATTTTCTTCACCTGCAAATTTACAATCTGATTTTGCCAAATTTATCCTCTCCTTCATTCCAATTTAATATCAAAAATTGTCGTATTTTCTTCTGGTTTCCATTGAGCTTTCTCTACATATCCTTTTTTTCCAATGTTCTTTTCAATAGCCCCATACAAAATTGCAACCATCGGACATGGAGGAATAAAATTTAAATCATTACCTCTGAATTTCTTTGTTGCTGCTGCAAAGATACATTCACCAATATCTATCTTAATTTTCTCATCGTTAACCTCTAGAAGATTTACTCTTTGACAAAAACCCACTTCTTTCAACTTTTTGGCAAAATCTTCCGATATAGATTTAACATCATCACCTTCAATACTGATTCCGGTATCCTGTAAAATTCCTTTAGCACTATTTTCATAAGCATGAGCTAATTCATTCCAAACTAAAGGGATATTTAAACCCATATTCATCATAGATTTTCCCATCGCCAATAATGTCGCATTCGACATATCCAATAACTGTTTATAATTCGGC
>JARRLT010000062.1:0-7159 GCA_037386725.1 Promethearchaeota archaeon | reverse complement strand
ATAATTAAGTGATTTGGTATGTCAAAAGAAGAAAAAATGGAATCGATTCTAACAGAGGATCGTATGTTTGACCCTGTAAACTTAAATCCTGAATTCACTAAGACTGGAATGTCTTTAGAAGAATATAAAAAAGAGTATAAACGTTCTATCGAGGATATGGAAGGATTTTGGGGTGAAAAAGCTCAATCCCTTGATTGGTTTAAACCATATGATAAAGTATGGGAAAAAACAGATCTCTTTCCGGGAAAATGGTTTGTGGGGGGAAAATTGAATGTTTGTTATAATTGTATAGATAGACATATTGAGGCAGGTAATGGAGATCGAGATGCCATAATTTGGGAAGCCGATGAACCTGGTGAAGTTAGAAAGTTTACATTCAAGGAACTCAAGAAAGAAGTCTGTAAAGTAGCAAATGGAATGAAACAATTGGGATTGAAAAAAGGGGATCGGGTTACAATTTGGTTACCAATGATTCCGGAGCTTGCTATTATCATGTTAGCTTGTGCTAGAATAGGAGTTATTCATTCTATTGTTTTTGGTGGTTTCTCTAAAGAAGCGGTTAAAGATAGGATTGATGATTCAGATTCTAAATTATTATTTACAAGTGATGAAACTGTACGAGCGGGTAAGTTTTATCCAAAAATGGCTGATGTAGCTCAAATTATTGATGATGTCCCAACTATAGAAAAAGTTATTGTAGTGCAAAGAACTGGTCGGGATGTTCCACATACAGAAAAAGATATGTGGTATCGAGATTTCATTGATAGAATGGATGAAGAATGTGAATGTGAAGAAATGGATTCAGAAGATACGTTATTTATCTTATATACAAGTGGAACAACTGGTAAACCAAAAGGAGTGAAGCATACTACGGCGGGATATATACTTTATACTTCCTATACTCATAATGTTGTCTTTAATTATCATGAAGGCGATATTTGGTACTGTACAGCGGATATTGGCTGGATTACTGGCCATTCTTATATTGTATATGGTCCCTTGGCAAATGGTGCCACAACTCTTATGTTTGAAAGCGTTCCAACCTATCCTGAGGTAGATCGATTCTGGGATATCGTCGAACGACATAAAGTAACTCACTTTTACACAGCACCTACAGCTATACGTGCTTTAATGAGATATGGTGAAAAACCTGTTAATAAACATGATATAAGTTCTCTTAAAGTACTTGGTACAGTTGGAGAGCCTATCAATCCAGAGGCTTGGACTTGGTATCATAGAGTTATAGGCAAGGAGAAATGTCCTATTGTCGATACATATTGGCAAACTGAAACTGGGGGTTTTATTATGACACCTATTGCGACTGCAACCCCTACTAAACCTGGATCATGCTGTATGCCATTTTTGGGAATAAAGCCCGTAATATTTGATTTAGAAGGAAATGAGGTTGTAAAACCTGAAGAAGGTGGTTATTTCTGTATGGCTCAACCATGGCCTGGCATGTTAAGAGATGTATGGGGTGATACTGAAAGATTCATCTCAACCTATCTTGAAAGATATCCGGGACATTATTATACAGGAGATGGGGCTCGGAGAGATAAAGATGGATATTATTGGATATTAGGCAGATTAGATGATGTAATTAAGGTTTCTGGGCATAGAATTGGTACTATGGAGGTTGAATCCGCAATTGTTTCCCATCCAAAGGTTGCTGAAGCAGCTGTTGCCCCATTCCCACATAAAATTAAAGGAAATGCAATATGGGCTTTTGTAACGTTAATGGAGGGAATAGAAGGTTCAGAAGCGCTTCAAAAGGAAATAAAGAACCATGTTCGGAAAGAGATAGGCCCTGTTTTTCAACCTGATGTTGTACAATTTGCAGATGCCTTACCTAAAACACGTTCAGGGAAAATAATGAGAAGAATCTTAAAAGCAATTGCTTCTGGAACTGATATTGGAAATACAACGACGTTAGCAGATCCCTCTGTTGTAGATGATCTTTTAGAACAAAGAAAGAAGATGGATTTAGAAGCTTCAAAGTAATTCCAGAAATGTAAATCAATCTTTTTTAATTTTTTCCTAATTTTTATTTTTGAAACAATATTTGTGTGATATTAATTCATTAGATTATCATTGAGCATTTGAATTTAGAAATAATCAGTTATTTTCATTTGATTCTTGTCAAATAACCATTTTTCAAAAGCATTGGTAATTCTTCCCCCCCATATCGCATTAATTTGATCTCTGTTCTCAAATTTATATATCTCTTTATAGGAAAAATTAGATTCTTTCATCAATGTTCTCATTCTTAACACCCAACGAACAAAATCCTTATATAATCCTCCATCTTTTTGTGAACATGCTTCCTTTTTATGAGTTTCTTCATAATAGTTAATATCATCTTGATTAAATCCTTTAAAATATCTATAATTTTGATGATCCCAGAAAAAACGCTCCACGGATTTATCAAAACTTTTGATATTGCACTCCCACAAACGAATACATTCCAATGAGGGAAATTTTAATAAAGTACTTGGTATTTCTTGGATTTGAACATTTTCAGAAAGATCTATACATTTTAAATTTGGAAATGATAAAGAAAAATCGAGTTTAGATATTTTATTTTTTCTTAAAGAGAGTACTTTAATTTGTTTTAATTTTTGTAATTCATTGATATTTGTAAGTCGATTATTATTAAGATTTAAGATTTTAACGTTTATGAAACGCCCTATACCTTCCAAATCTTTTAATAAATTATTACTTAAATCGATTTCGATTATTTCTTCATAAATATCTTCTAAACCCTTGATTTTACTAATATTAACTAAATTTTGATTTTTGAGTATTAATTTTGTTTTTGGCTTAATTCCAACAATTCTATTTTCATATTTTAATAGATTAAAGTCCTTCAAATCAAAGTATTGTATGTTATTATTTATAAATTCAATCTTTGGAAACCTTGGTCTTGATCCATAAGTCTCAAATAATAATTTTACTACGATTTCTTTTAGATTTTCTGGAATTTGTGACTTTAATTTTGAAAAAATAAGAGGAATATGCTTAATATCAAATTTATTAAAGATTTGATTAAATAATCGTGTTATTCTCCCATTAGGTATATTTTCCGAATAACTAAGAATTCTTATTAACTCTTCAAGAGGTCTTTTGAAATGAGTTAATTCAATATCACTGAAAATGGTTTCAAGTTCATCGGGAGATAAAAATGTTAGAAATCCTTCTTGGATAAGATAGTTTATAACGGTTGGATGTTTACTTGCTACTCTTAGAGCAATTTCATCCTTAAAAACTTTCTTGGCTTTTGGATCACCTACTTCAACCAATCTTTTTAATAGTGGAAACGCTAAATTTCTATGTAAAATTCTTGTATCGTAATCATTCTCGACCCAAGCCTGTAGATTTGAACAATGCCCCCAAAATTCTGTGTCTGATCCAATTTTATTTTTTATTGAAAAATCCCGTTCCATTGAACCATCTAATTTTTCGGCGGCTTCATCAATGGAATCAACTTCTTCAAAATCTTCTAAATTTTCGGTCTTAATATTTAAAAGAAGATATATACATTGTCTAAACAGCTTATTATTTACATAAATATTTGTTTGACCATTTTCAAGTTTTAATTTCAAGTATTTATTTAAAATATATTCTTTACTTCCAGTTTTAGGTTGAATTAATGAATAAATTAATAATAAAGTTATAAGACAAATAATGAAATAAAATATACTCTGCATTTTTTAGTCCGATTTTTTAATTTTTTTGTAATATTTTCGTGATATTCACTTAAATTAGAGAGATCTTTAGTTTTTTCTTCCAAAATTTAATTAAATTATTTTGAGTTAGTACAATGTTATAACCAGTTAAAAGGATTCTAATTATTAAAACATCTATATAAATGAAAAGTGATGATCCAATTTTGTTTTATATGGATTTTTAAAAAGGAAGTCTAAAATAAAACCTCCAGCTTGCGTCGCCATTACAGTAATAACATCTTTTTTGGGATGAACTCCGACTTTAGAAAAACTGAGTTGATCAGGAATTACTTTTCCCTTATAAATGAATTGTATTGCCAAAATGGGATTAATTTTATATTCTCTCTGGACTGCTCTTTTTATCTGGAAAACTGGATTATTTGGATCTATTTCAATATGCTTAATTGCTTGTTCTGGCGGAATACCAGTCAATCGAAATCTATAATCAACCATAAATAATTCCTCAATTTTTATTTTTTTAATTAATCCATATGTAATTATTTAAAGAAGGAGAATTTTCTAATTCGAAGAATTTTTGATTATATTAGATTAATGCTTGACCTAAGAAAGGGAATGGGGCTGAGGGAATCATGGTTTATAAATCTATATCAGAATATTAAATAAGAATCTATTTTTGTCTTTAATGCTTTTTAAAAATATCATTTAATAAAATTAAAAACCTTATTGAATATGTTCGGAGTAATAATGGCAATACTGGCGAATTTAACCTTTGTTGTATCAAACGCGATGTTTCGTAAAACCGAAAAGTCAACATCACCACCTTTTATTAATATGTTTCGAACTGGAATCGGAATGTTTACATTCATAATAATTTCAGTAATTTTTGGGATTTTTTCACTCATATTTTTATTACCTTGGACTTTATGGTTAGTTTTGATTGTGAGTTTTATTTTTGGACAAGTAATTGGAGACACATCTTACTTCATGGCTCAAAAAGATTTGGGAACGACTAAAGCACTAGCAGTTTCAATGACTTTTCCTTTTTTTACCTTTATTTTAGATGTTATTTTTCTTAGAAGAATATTTAATATAATTCTGATTCCTTCAGCAATATTAATTTCAATTGGTGTATTGCTCATTTCCAAATTTAAAGTAAAGACTTATCCTCAAGACAGTCAAGAAGTAAATCAAAATAGAATTAAACAAAAAGAGGAAATTGAAATTAGAAGTAGTTCTACAAAGAATCTCAAACCTGCTCTTTATGGGTTAATTGCTTCAATAGGATGGTCGATATCAGTTGTTCTTATTGATTATGGATCAAATCAGATTAATTTAATTTTATCAACGGGAAGTATAAGTTCTATAATAGCAAATGTGATTAGATTTCCCTTTGCGTTTTTAATATTGTTATTTTTAACAAAATTTTCCAATAGGTCTAATTATGAAATAAAAACAAGGAATACATGGATTTGGTTGATAATTGCTTCTATTATTGGAACATCATTAGGAGTATATTTCTTTACTGAGGCTGCACGAATAGCCGGAGCATCCGTATTGGCTTTAATTTCTTCTGCAAATCCATTATTTTCCCTCCCAGTAAGTTATGGATTAAATCGTGAAAAATTAACATCAAAAGGTTTTATTGGAGTAATCTTAACTATAATAGGGGTTATTCTAATTCTTCTCTAAATCAAAAGAGTTTAAAAAATTTATTCAATAATAGAAAAATTCATACTAAATATTCAATTAATTAATTCCCTAATAAAAATAAAGTGATATAGTTTTGACTATCCGAAAATGATAAAACAATTGATAATCTTTCAAAAGTAAATCCGTCAATATTGAAATTTAAAATAAATTTCAGAGATTTAGGCGTTCAACAAATACACTTATTTGTTTAATATATTTATCTAAATTTTTAAGAAGTGTATCAACTTTAGATTTTTTATCAAAAATTAGTATTAAAAACGTATTAGGGGTACAATTTTTAGTTAATATAGTTTTACTTTCTAATTCTGTTATTATATTTGAAATGTTTCTATTATCCATTGAACTTCCAAGATTTTCGGCACTTTTTAAAACCGATGCATGCATTGCAATAAATTCGGACATATCTTTTTCCGAAAGACTTTTTACGATCAATCTTCCATCTTTAGTGGATAAAATTATTCCAACTAAGTTTCCTTTATTTTTAATTTCGGTTAAGATCTTTTTTAATTTAGTTTGTATTTGAACTTCTGTAGAAATCCTATAACTCACTTTATTTTATGGATGAAAGATAAAAATTATAATATTTTATTATATTTTAATTATTTTAGAAGGGTTAAGTAAAAATGCAAAAACATCATCTTTTCACTCTTTTTTCAATTTTGGTAAAATTTATCAATTCATAGTTCAAATTTGAAACCCCTTTTTTACTTTTAGCGAATTTTAGTTTAAATTAATAGAACTAATTGCAAAATTTATTTTATAATTTTCTAACTGATCGAGAAAATGGTTTATGATGAGAAATAACCGAGTTAAAGCTTTTATTATTATTGATAAAGGTGTTATGCAAAAACAAATAATGTTAGTTTTGATAGAAAGTGAAATAAATTCATTGAAACTAATTTAATTTTAGTTAAAATAACATATTTGTCACAATTAAAAAAATTTTTAATTTCTAAGTTAGTATGATTTTATATTTGGCTAAATCCTATTTTTTAATTGCAATCTAAAAATATATAATATTTGCATATATTTTTAAAAATAATACACTATTATAATAACAATTAAAAATAGTTTTCTTTAAATTTTTGAAAGTATATAAATTCTCTACTGAGGATTCGAAACATAGTAAGATAAGAGGGGTTGAGATGAGCAGCGACATTTTTTTCAAAATCTGCCTTTTTGGTGATGGTGGCGTTGGAAAAACTACTTTAGTTAATCGTTATCTTACTGGAGTATTTCTTTCCAATTCTACTATGACTATAGGGGTTGATTTTCATATAAAAAAGCTAACAGTTGATGGAAAACGAGTTTCTCTCCAGATCTGGGATTTTGCAGGAGAAGAAAGATTTCGTTTCCTTCTGCCTAGTTACGTATTGGGGTCTTCTGGAGGGATATTTATGTATGATATAACTCGATATACCAGTTTAAAACACTTTGATGATTGGATCGATATTTTTAGGGAAGGATATTTAAGGATAGGAAGAAATAATAAATTGCCCGTGATATTAGTGGGAGGAAAGAAGGATCTGGAATATAAACGTACGGTAGAACCTTCGACTGCTGGCAATATCGCAAAGAGACATAATTTATATAATTATGTTGAGTGTTCCTCAAAAACCGGTAATAACGTCGAAGATATTTTTGCTGATCTAGCGCGTTATTTAATGCATCGAGCTGGAATTTTGTAATTCTTTTATTTTTTGTTAATAATAAATGAAATGTAATTAGAAATTAACGATAAAATTATTTTACATAGTGTAGAG
>JARRLT010000061.1:18978-23208 GCA_037386725.1 Promethearchaeota archaeon | reverse complement strand
CATTGTGTTTGGTCCCGAAATATATTAGAACAAGCAATTAATGGACTTGATAAAAACATAAAATCTATATTAACACATTCTAACCATATATCGAATTGACGATTTGTACAATCACAACCATGTGAAGTTATTATACCTTTTATATCTTTATCAAGTCCATTAATTGCTTGTTCTAATATATTTCGGGACCAAACACAATGAGTTGGAGGGACATGTTCATTTGCTTTATCAAGTTCAACCTCGGGATCTCCAAATATTCTAAATGGTATCATGTCCGCAGCAAGGATAATTTCTTCTGGGGTTTCAACACCGGAGTCAAAAATTCCAATTTTTATCATTTTTTATGCTCTTTGGATTAGTTCACATTCATTATACTTAATGATATTCTAAATTCTCCACAATTTAAAAAAATATTTATATTTGCTTAAATTATTACCTATAAATAATTATATCAATTTCACTGAAAATTATTTCAATGCGATTGTAAATTCTTGTGATTTTCTATGTCCCAAAATACTATGAACAAAACCTTATCAAAAGCTATACTCAAAGATGAAGTGAGAATCAAGTTAAAGATTTGGAATACCTATTTAACTGGGAAACTCATAAAGTTTGATAATTATATGAATTTAATTATTAAAGATGCCAAAGAGATATATTTTGGGCGAGGCGGAAAAAGGAGCAAGGATTTAGGTACTGTAATGATCAGGGGTGCGTCAATTATATTTATTGGCCAAGACAGAGAAAAACTAATGTTTACTGATTCAGAAACTGACGATTCTGATCTAATCATGTATCAAAAAGAAGAGGAAGAAGAATAAAAGAGGTGAAAGTAAGAAATGACAAAAGGTACTCCTAGTAAAGGAAAAAAGAATAAAGCACCTTCACATACAATTTGCCGACGATGTGGGAAACATGCTTATCACAGAAGAAAAGGATATTGTGCCAGTTGTGGTTTTGGTCGATCCGCTAAATTAAGACAACCAGCATGGCGAAATCGGCATAGAGCGGCCAATGGAAATAAAGCACGTTGCAAATAACTGTGAATTTAACAAATCCACCAAAAATATCATTTATTAATTTATTAAACTCATTCTCTAATTAAAAAATTTTTAAGACTGTTAAAGATTATAACTTTAATAGATTAAATTTTTCAATATTTTAAAATTTCAAATGAATAATGAAGAAATTTATCATCAATTCTATAAATAGGCAATTAAAACAGTTAGATGCGATAGGAGGTTTTATAGGTTTTGCATTAGTAAATAAAAACGGTCTTTTATTGAAGTCTAGATTACCGAGAGATATTAATGATAAAGTGTTTGGAGCAATGTCAGCAACGATTTTTGAGGGAATTCAAACTGGAATTCAAAGTTTTGATCCTGAATCTATTTCTTATATAACAGTAGAATTAAATGACTGTCAAGTAATTTCACTTAGTGTGACTGATGAAATTCTACTAGTTATTGTGTTACAATTAGATGTTAACCTTGGATTAATTCTTATCGAAATCGAGCAAATAGTTAAAAATGTAAATGATTTAATATTAAATGAATAAATATGTTAACTGAAAAACAAAAAGAGAGATATTCACGTCAAATTTTGTCTGATTCTATTAGAGAAGAAGGGCAAGAAAAATTAGGAAAAACAAACGTATTACAAATTGGAGCTGGAGGTCTTGGGTCTCCTTTTTCTCTATATTTAGTTGCTGCCGGAATAGGTAAATTAACTATAATAGATGATGATATCGTATCTCTTTCAAATTTACAGCGCCAGATTTTATATAATGAAGATGATATCGGTAATGTAAAAGTTAATGTAGCAAAAAATAAACTTAGTAAAACAAATTCTGACGTTAAAATTGAAGTTTTTAAAGATTTTATCGATAAAGAATCCATTGAAAAATAAGCGCTTGTTATGAATGTGTATTTTCTGATCCAAAAAAAGAAAACAAAATGAAAACCCCTTTACCAGTAATTGGAGTCACTCCCGGTATATTAGGGACATTAGAAGCTTTGGAAGTGATTAAAACAGTTCTAAGCCTTCCGAATTTAGAAAATAAACTTTTAATGGTTAATCTAATAAATACATCTTTTAATAAAATTAAAGTAGTAAAAGATGAGAACTGTTATTGCTCTTCATTATAGAAGTCAAAATATTAATCTAATAAAAAATAGAGATTGAAAAAATAGAAAGATAACTTTAAAATTTAATTTTTTCTTGATTCTTTTCGAAGTATTCTTTAAAAGCTTTACCATTCTCTACATATTCACCAGAAGTTAACTCACCTTGTAATTTTCCCTCATAAATTCCTTCTTTCTTTATAGTTGCTGGTATACCCACAGCTAAGCTTCTGGGAGGAATTTCTTTATGTAAAAGTACCGCTCCAGCTCCTAATATAGAACCTTTTCCTAATTTGGAATTATGCAATACTTTTGAGCCTATTCCTACAATGCATCCATCTTCTACTTCACAAGGACCATGAATCATAGCATGATGACCGACAATGCAATTTGCTCCAACTTTAACTGATTCACCTATTTCAATATGAATAGTTACATTTTCTTGTATACTTGTGTTTTTTCCAATTCTTATTGAGCCCCAATCTCCACGTAATATAGCACCAAACCATATATTTACTCCCTCTTCAAGCTCTACATCACCAATTATCACAGCATTAGGAGCGATAAATACAGAATCATGTATCTTTGGTTTCTTTCCAGTTCTAGGACTTGGTATTATAATCGGCATAGTTTCATCTTAATTATATTAATAATAAAGTTAATTTTAAGAGTTATATCCTCAAATATTTGAAATTGTTTTAAGTTTAGGGATAAAAATTATAGATATTTTGATTGATTAAAAATAATTAACTTATTAAATTCTGATGTGCAATATGATTACTAACGTAAGATTTAGTTGAGAAATTTTCTAAAAATCCTCTACTAAATAAATTGAGAATGTAAATATGCGAGATTTAGACTATAATCAAGAATTAATTAATAAATATTCAAATTTAAGAAGAAATGTCAATGAGAAATATATTAATATCCATCCAATACAGCGAGGAGGAATCTTAACTCCAGAAGCTTATAAAGCATTAATAAATTACGGTGATGGGTATAGTTTATGTGATAACTGTTTGAAAGGGAGAATTGATAAAATTCAAAATCCACCCGTTGTTGAATTTTTAGAAGATATGGCTAGTTTTTTGCATATTGACAATGTAATACCAACAGCAGCAGCAAGAGAATCAAAACGACTAATAATGAATATATTATCAACAAAATTTCCTAAAAGAAAGGTTGTTATTGTGGATAGTTTAGCTCATTATACTACTTATCTTGCGGTAGAAAATAATGGTTTAAGAATTAAGGAGGTACCAAATTCTGGAGACTCCAAATTTTTAATCAATCCTGAAGATTATGAGAGGGTTATTAATGAAGTAATAAAAGAAGAAGGAGAATTACCACTTTTAATTTTGCTTACTCATGTAGATTATAAATATGGGAATGTAAATGACCCAAATCCAATTGGAGAGATTTGTAAGAAATATGAGATCCCTTTTGTGTTAAATGCAGCATATTCTGCGGGAATTTTAAATTTATCTTATAAAAAGGATCTCATAGATTTTATAACTTGTAGTGGACATAAATCTATGGCAGCTTCTGGCCCAATCGGATTATTAGGATTTTCAGATATGTTTTATAATGATATTATGGCACAATCTCAAATTCAAGGAGATATTACATCAAAATCATACCCTAATAAAGTTTGCATTTTAATGGGTTGTCCTCCTGTGTATGGAGCCCCTTTAATTACTTTAATAGCTAGTTTTCCAGATATCGTTAGAAGAACTCAGAAAAAACGAGTTGAAGAAGAGTTAAAAAAAGTAAATTATGTTGTTGATAAAATTAAAAAGATCAATGGAATAAGAGTCCTCGGGAAAGTTCCAAAATTACATCCTCTTGTGAACCTTCGGACTTTAGGGTTTGAAAAAGTAGCTAAAACTCACACCCGGCGTGGCTTTTTTCTGAGAGAAGAATTTAAGGAGAGAGGAATCATTGGAATGTTACCAGGAATTTCTACTGAATTAAAGTTTAACACTTTTGGATTATCCTGGAATCAAATCAAAAGATTTACTAATGCGTTATTAGATATTTGTAGCAAATATGGCATAGAATAGACGATTTTGTCAAATAGTTCAGTAATTTAAGTTTTCACAGATGT
>JARRLT010000061.1:0-18938 GCA_037386725.1 Promethearchaeota archaeon | reverse complement strand
AAAAAATTGATTCTTTTCTGAAGGGTCAAATTAAACAAAAGATCTATTATGGTAAAACATTAAGTTAATAAATCCATGGAAAAGTGAGGATTTGAAAAGTAATCAATATCGAGATAGTGGAATTGAAAATATCGGAGAAATCGCTTTTGGAACTCATATATGTAGCTTTTTTTCGGATATAAGTTTTTTTAATGAATCATTGGTTGATTACTTTAAAAAGGGATTAGAAAATGACGAGTTATGTATCTGGGTAACTTCAAATAATTTTAATAAAAATATGGTTGAGGTTCTACTTGATAAGAAACTTCCGCAATATAAAGATGCTTTAAATAAAGGAAAATTTTTAATAGTCTCCTATAAAGAATTCTATTTTGATGAAGATGATAATCTTTCAAAAGCCCTTCCTGAAAAATTCATAGATTATGCTGAAATCGCAAATAAAATAAATCCTATTAGAATAGTAAGCGATCTAAGTTGGTTAGATAAGAATCTAATTAACGATTTTATTAAACTTGAAATTCTAATGAATAATTTTATAAAAGACTATAAAATTTTTGTTTTATGTGCTTATTCTTTGAAAAATGTTTCAGAATTTGAAGCAATTCAGATTTCAAATATTCATGATGTTGTATTATATCATAAGAATAAAGAGTTATTAGTGGTTCAAAATTACGAAAGAATTTTATATGAACATGAAAAACAGACATTAGGATTAGTCTCAAGAGGAATAATACATGATTTCAAGAAACTGATAACAGTAATTAAGGGATATACGGATCTTGCTAAATCAGAGGTTAAAAAGAATAGTAAAATTTTTGATTATTTAAATGAGATTAGTAGATCCATTAAAAATTCTGTGAATATCATTAGCCAACTTCCTAAACTGTATTATCGAAATTCTATTGATGTTATTGAGTTGGATATTAATGATATCATAAGAGATGTTATAAAAATATTTAGCTATTATATTACTGAAAAAATTACTATAGATTTAAACCTCGAACGTAATTTATGGTCAATTAAAGGTAATGAAAATAAGGTAGGTCAAATTTTATTGAACCTAATAATCAATGCCAAGGAATCTATTAAAGATAAAGGAACCATATCCATTACTACTACTAATATCAAAATAAATAAGAAAAATATTAATAAAATACCAAATTCAAAAAAAGGAAGGTTTATTAGAATCTCAATCAAAGATACTGGAATTGGTATGAATGAAGAAACTGTAGGGAATTTATTTGAACCTTTCTTCACTACTAAAAAGAAAAAGGAAGGTTCTGGTTTGGGTTTATCGATTGTGAAAATTTATGTAAAAGAGCTTAAGGGATGGATTAACATATATTCCGAATTAAATAAAGGCTCAGAATTTCAAATCTTTTTTCCTACTATAAACTAGTTAATAAAATCATTAAAACAGATTTCTTTTCGAAACTTTTTGTAGATGAAAAGAATATTGACACTTTTGTCAAATAAGTCATAAATTTAAATATTTCTACTTTTTTATATGATTAGAAAAGGTTTTAATAATAATTCATATAGTATGATAAATCGAAATTCCAAGCACCTTGAATATATTAAGAAACTAAATGAGATTTTAATTAAAAATTCAAAAGATTTTATTGCTCTGTTAGATGGAAATTTGAATTTTTTCTATATTAATTCGGTTTTTGCTGAAATAATTGGATATAGAAAGGAATCAATACTTAAGAAAAACTTTAAAGAGATTATCTTTCCAGAGGATAGATTTATAGGAACAAAAATTTTTAATGAATGTGATAAATTCACCAATAGTGAACGAATTATTAGAATAAATTGTTATTATGAAAATTTCAAAAGAATTAAAAATGCAATTAAAAGATGATAAAGAGAAATTCCGAGGATTATTCGAGTACGCTCCTTTAGCATATCAATCGCTTGATAAAAATGGATGTTTTTTGGAAATTAATAGTGAATGGACTAAATTAACAGGATATAGTAAAAAAGAAATTATTGGTAAATATTTTCGTGAAATTCTTGAAAGGAGTGATACTGAGAACTTAAAAAGGGACTTTGAAAAATTTAAGCTCAATGGAAAGATAAATCGAACTGAGAGGAGAATAAAAACAAAAGATGGTTCAATTAAAATTATCTCACTTGACGGAAGAATAATTTATAATGAAAATGGGGAAGTTGAAAAAACTTATTGTATATTAAAAGATAAAACAAGTCAGAAGAAAATTGAAAGGGAGAGTATTGAAGCTTTTAGAAGAGCTAATCTATATAGGGATTTATTTGCTCATGATTTTAATAATATCCTAAATAATGTTCTTGCTTCAATTGAACTTTCTAAACTTTATTTTCCTTATGAAAATCATAAAGAATCAATCTCCGAATTATTTCAAATAATTGAAAACCAAGCTCAAAGGGGAATAAAATTAATTTATAATATTCGAAAACTTGCTGAGCTGGACGATAAAAAGTTTAAATTAGAAAAAATCGAAGTATGTAATCTATTAAAAGCATCGTTTAAATTATTAAAGTCATCATCAAAAGATAAGAACATAACCACAACAATGCGGAGTCCAAGAAAGATGATTTTTGTGAAAGCCAATAGTTTATTACAAGATGTTTTTGAGAATCTCTTGATAAACGCCATAAATTATAATGCGAATGAAAGAATTTTAATAGAAGTTGAAATTTCTGAATTAATGGTTGATGGGAAAAGTCACATTAAATTTGAGTTTAAAGATAATGGAATAGGAATATCCAACGATATGAAAAACCTTATCTTTACACCCGGAAATTTTAAGAGTAAAGGAGGTAAGGGTTTAGGCTTTGGTCTCTCCATTGTAAAAAAGATAATTGATAGCTATGATGGAAACATCTGGATTCAAGATAGAATAGAAGGAGATTCAGATAAAGGGAGTAACTTTATTATAACAATACCCGCATTCTCCTAACTTAAAATTATTTATGAATTTTTTAAGGTCATAATTCTTCATTACTTTTAGGATTACAGTATAAAAAATAATTTAGATTTTACATTATCATAATTGATAAAAAATTATGGTGTGTCTTTATGGAAAAAGAAAAATTACAGAAGGAGATTAGGGATTTAAAGGAAAAAAATGATGTCACAATTTTAGCTCATTATTACCAAACCTTAGATATCCAAGAAATTGCAGATTATCTAGGAGATTCTCTAGGTTTATCTCGAACTGCTAAAGAAAAGGCAAATACAAAGTACGTCATTTTTTCTGGAGTCTTGTTTATGGCTGAAACCGCTTCGATTTTAAATCAAGATAAACACGTATTAATACCAAATAAATATGCCTGCTGTCCTTTAGCAGATTTTTTAACCGCAGATAAAGTAATTGCTTTTAAGAGAAAATATCCTGGGTTACCCGTTGTAACGTATGTAAATAGTACAGCGGCGGTTAAAGCTGTATCTGATATCTGTTGTACGTCTTCAAATTCTATTAATATCGTAAATAAAATTAGTAAGGAATTTGGAGTTGATTCTGTACTTTTCGGTCCAGATAGCAATCTTGGAGATTATGTATCTCAGAATACAGATGTAAATGTCATTAAGATGCCCAAAAATGGTCATTGTGTAACACATTCACGTCTTAGTCTTAAGGACTTAAAATCAACTAAAAAAGAAAATCCTGACTCAGTAATTTTAGTTCATCCAGAATGTGTAAGAGATGTGAGGGAATTCGCCGACTATGTGGGCTCGACAGCAGGAATGTATAAATATGTTAAAAATAGTAAAGATTCAGAAACAAAGTTTATAATTGGAACTGAGAAGGGATTGTTGGATAGGTTATCTGTAGATTTTCCCGATAAAGAATTAATTTTAGCTAAAAAGTCTTTGATCTGTAAAAATATGAAGAAAAACTCATTAGAACGAATTTATGATATGTTATATAATTTAGATGATGAAGAATATGAAGTAAAAGTTCCTTCTGACATTGCTGAAAAAGCACTTCTTCCAATAGAAAAAATGCTTAAATATTCCTAATTTCTATTTTATTCACCCTTATTTTTCATTTTTAACTAAATATCAATTTCTATTCGTAACGTTAAAGTCGAGGGAAATTTGAGTCTCTATGCTTCAAAAACTTCTTGCTTAAATTTAATGCTGATTTTGTTTGCATTTTCTAAACTTTGTTCAAGTTCTCTATTTTTAAAGGAAATTTTGCATCTAGGACAATTTTGATAAAAATCCTGCTTTAGAATTGTTTTTCCACAATTTGGACAAAATCCTTCAACTTTATCAATTAAATCTTCAACACTTTGAAGGCTCGCTTCTGATAATGATACAATATTGAGATCCTCATACCTATCTGAACCTTTGATTATATTTTTTAAAGAGATACGCCCTTCAATAGATTTTAATAACTTTTCTGAATTTAAAACTAAATCATAGAGTTCTTCTTCATTGAAACCCATATCTAGGGCAGAATTTACAAATAATTTTTCTATTAACATCTCAAAAGGTTCTCGAATCCCTTGAATACCTAATTCTATGTTTTTTTCCCAGATTAAATTCATTTTTATCAATTCTTCAGCAATATCTTCTGCAATCTTATCCAAATCTATTTGATAAAAGTTGAAATCAGCATCTCTATTATTCCTAATTATGAATTCAAATAGCTTATCTCTAATTAGAGTAAAGGTTACTTTCCCGAGAAGATCATCCTCGTGAAAGAAGAATGCGTCATCTCCCCGGGTAAACATATAGAAACCAAATTTATTCGACATTATTTTATCTACATAAAAATCGATCCGAAGCTTTTTTACTTTATAGTGCTTAGAAAATTCCTTTATTTCAAACTTATAATCTTTAGTTAATACGAAATTATTCTGAATGTAGAAAAGGGTTAAATATAAATCTCTGTTTAAGTCAAGCTGGAAGAATCTATCTCCTATTTTTAGGATAAGTTTGATAATTTGGGAGATAATAGATTCCTCCACTGCTATTTCCTCATAAAAATCGATCATATCTGAGATTTGTGTAGTTAATTCATTCAATTTGCTTATGTAAGAAATATCTTTTCCACTTTGACCTCGATCTAATTTAAGTTTTTCAATTCCCTGCGATGTGATAAAATAATGTGGGTCTTTCTTATGTATCTTCTTTTCTATATATTTCTTTTTTGTATGAAACTTAAGGTATTTAGCTATCGTTGTGCGACTTATATCACATAAATTGAGAAGATCGCTGAATCTCTGAGGACCTAGGTTTTTTAAAATGAATAAAATCATCATATCATTAGACATATCTTTAGCAATAGTTAGGATCTCATCTTTCATTTCTGAAGATGGTTTCTTTAAGGCCATATAATTAATAAAGTGAGTTATGAATTTAAACTTTAGTTCGTTACTTCGATAAAAAATCTTTATCTATACTTTTGTATTAGATCCTTGTTAATTGTATTTATTTCAATATTTAATGTTAAATATTAGAAAACTATGGTAAAATTAAGTTTACAAAAATACATAATACATTTTTGTAATATTATGATCCTAAGATAAATATTTTTAAAGGAAAAGGAAAATGACACAATATAGATTTAGATTGACGGGAGTGCCTCCAGATCAAGCAATTAAAGAAGTCGAAGTAGATCCAAATTCTACAATAGCAGAAATTAAAAAAACAGTCCAACAAGAGTATAAATTGAACCCAATACTAGCAATTCAATTTATATTTAAAGGCAAAGTGCTACCGGATAATGTAAAGTTTGCTAAGGTTGGGATTCATCCTAAAAAAGATGTAATCACCGTTATGGCTACTCAAGCTGGCGGTTTCTAAAATCAGTTTAATTTCAAAGCAATTTTATTTTTTCTATTTTTTGTTATATTGTTATAACATCATAAATCAATTCATTAATCCAGAAGTAACTTTTTAAAAATTGGGTAAAAAGTAAGCTTTAACAAAATATAAATTCAAAAAGCTAAAAAGCAGATTAATCTATAGAAAAAAATGAAAATTAAAAAATGTAAAGTCATTGAAGAGTATAAGACTCCTTATACAGAACCATTAATATTCAATGAAGGAGAAACAGTAGAAATTGGAAAAAAAGAGTCAGAATGGGAAGGATGGATATGGTGTACAAATAAATCCTGTGAAAGTAGATGGATCCCAAAAAATTATTTAGAGATAAGCGGAAAAAAAGGGAAATTAAATAGAAATTACGAAGCAACAGAACTTTCTGTAAAGAAAGGGGAGGTTTTACAAATCGAAGATGAAGAAGCTCAATGGTTTTGGGTTAAAAATGAAAATGGATCTAGAGGGTGGGTTCCCATTAAAAATGTAAAAATTATCAAAAGTTAAATTATTATACCCAAATTAGCTAATTCTAGGAATATTTCACTATAGGTTTCAGGGATACCATTTTTATTTGATGATAAAATATGATTCCCTATATCAATACATATGTTGATACATGTCTCAAGAGCTCTTTGAGCACTTAAATAAAATAAATAATTTGAAATAAATTCATCTTTAGGCGTTTCCTTAAGTTTTAATAATTTTTGAAATAAGTCGTCCATCCTTTTGAATCGAGTAATCACTATATTTCGATCAATATTCATCATCTAAGGCCTCCATTATTGATTTATTATCATATAAATCTAACATGGGTTTGATATCTTGGTATTGATATATTACTTTCAACTCAAATTCATGCATAAAAGTTGTATTTCTTACATAGAGGACTTTACCTTCGTTTATTACATTGAATAAAAAACGAGGAGTGCATTGATTTAAAATTCGTAGATCAACATTAATTTTATAATTGAAGAATTTCTCAATCTTAGAACTTAATTCAGCAAAATATAAAGGGGCTTCTTCGAAATTATCTTTTAAAACAACGCCCATATCAATATCACTATATACATTTTGAAGATTTTTAGCATAAGAGCCGTATAAATATGCTAACTGAACCTCTTCATAATTCTTAAAAACGTTTTTTGAAACTCTTTCCAAATCCTCTAGTGAGACTATCTTATATTTAGGTCTCTTCATATAATTTAAAAAAGATTTTTAGTTATTTAAATACCTATAAGTTTGAACTTCTTCTAACCATGATATAAAATAAAATTTTACAACATTCAATTCATAAATATTTAGGGAAAATCAATATAATTTTAACTACTTAAATTATATGCATATTTATTTTCCAATACATTAATTCCAACATTTATGGATTTCCAATTTAAAATAAATTAAGTTAAAGACTTTTAATCATTAATAAAAAGTGGATAATATGTCAACTAATTTTGAAATCCCCGAAGATAAAGAAAAAGCAAACAATCGTATCAAACAATTAAGAGAACAGATTAGGCATCACAATAAAAAATATTTCGTAGAGGATAATCCTGAAATAAGTGATTTTGAATATGATCAACTTGTTAGAGAATTGAAGGCATTAGAAGAAGCTTATCCTGAATTAATAACAGAAGATTCACCAACTCAAAGAATAGGAACTGGAAAGATTGAAGAGTTTGAGGTAGTTAGCCATAAATCAGAGATGTTAAGTCTTGATAAGGCATTTAATTCAACGGAATTACAAAATTTTGATAATCGTGTTCGGACAAATTGGAAAAATCAAGTTATTGAATACGTTGTAGAACCTAAAATTGATGGTTTAGGAGTAGCATTATTATACGAAAATCGATCATTAAAACGGGGCGCTACCAGAGGTGATGGAGCAAAAGGAGAAGACATCACACCAAATATCAAAACAATTAGAACAATTCCACTAAAACTTTCTAAGAACTCAATTCTCCAAAATGCGGAGATTAGAGGGGAAGTTTTTATGCCTCGTGATGCCTTCGAAGATATGAATAGAGAGAGAGTAAACAAGGGAGAGGAATCATTTGCAAATCCAAGAAATGCAGCATCTGGAACAGTTAGAACGAAAGATCCTAAAATTGTGATAAAACGTCCCCTGGATATGTTCTGTTATACTTTAAGTTATTATAAAGAGGGTAACTTTAAAACCCATAAAGAAACATTAGATGAAATTGCGAAAGCAGGTTTGAAAGTAAATGAAGAAGTTAAAGTTTTACATGGAATCGATGAAGTTATCAAATATTTAGATGAATGGGAAGAAAAAAAGGAGAGTCTTAATTATGAAATTGATGGTATGGTCATCAAAGTTAATGATTTGGATGCCCATGAAAAAATGGGACATACTACTCATCATCCTCGTTGGGCAATTGCTTACAAATATCCTCCCACTAGAAAAACTACAAAAGTAAAAGAGATTGAAGTCATGGTAGGAAGGACTGGAAAATTAACTCCTGTAGCAATTTTTAAGCAAAGAATACGACACTGGGGAGCTAGAGATGTAATGAATATTAAAGGTTTAGGCTCAAAATTAGTTAATAGACTTGTTGATAACCAAATTATCAAAAATATTGCCGATATCTATATTTTAGAGAAAGAAGATTTAATTGATATTGAAAGAATGGGCAAAAAATCAGCTCAAAATCTTTTAAAAGAGATAGAAAAAAGTAAGGATATAGGTCTTACTAATGTATTGTATGGATTAGGGATAACATATGTAGGAAGCCATGTTGCAAATGTTATTACAAATTATTATGATTCTATAGATAAATTGATAAGTGCTAAAAAAGAAGATCTAGAAAAAATTGATGAGATCGGTCCAAAGATTGCTGAAAGTGTGGTATCCTTTTTCAAAAATGAAAAGAATCTGGATTTAATAGAAGATTTAAAAAAATATGATATCAAAATGAAAAAAGATACTAAAAGCGACCAAACCTTTTTGGAAGGTAAAAAGTTTGTATTCACTGGAGCCTTAGAGAATTTTACCCGAACTGAAGCTTCGGATCTTGTAAGGAAATATGGCGGTCGAGTGACTTCAAGTATTAGCGGAGAAACAGATTATTTAGTGGTTGGTAAGAATCCTGGTTCAAAATTGGATAATGCTAAAAAAGTAGGAACAACAATTCTTGATGAAAATGAATTTCTTAATTTGTTGGAAAATGGGGATTAAATTTTATGTGTACTAAAACTACTTTCTTTATTAATAGATTTTCACATTAGTAGATCCTTTCATTTCAATTACCTTTATGCCTACTTTTACAATTCTATTAGATAGTTCTGAAATTTTCCATTTTTCATACCCTCGCACATAAGTAGAAAAGGAATCCATAAGAGGAACTTTCCATTTTTTAGGGATATTTTCTTCCCCAAATTGAGCTCCTAAAATCGCACCAATATTCCCGCAGTTACAATCTGTATCTAATCCCATCATTGCTGCGATAGAAATCGATTTTCCAAACGGATCTTCTTTATCATCTTTCCCATATAATAAAGCGAGAATGATAATTCCAATATTTGGAAGAACATGTACTCCTGATAAAAATTTATTTAAAAAAATAATATTTCTTAAACTTAGGAAGGGTCCTTTTTTTATTAATTGAGACCATCTAATTCGATTCCAATATTTCATTAGAAGCACTCTTGCTCTCCGAAAATCTTTAGGATTTTCTTCGTATATTTGAATCGATTTCTTGACCATTTTAGTATAGAGGCTTTCCTTAGCTTTAGATATAAACGTAAGGGCGCTTTGTATATTTTGATAGATGTTGTCTTCGAAGAATGCTTGTGAAATTAAATCTGCAATAAAAATTTCCCCTTCTATTCCAATACCTCCATGGGAGATAGAACCATCCATTTTTGCATAATATTTGGCAATGTCTGGATTTCCAGGAGTAATTAACCCCCAGATATCCGCTCTCATTTGGGCTCCTATTGCATCGTAAAATATATTTTTATATGTTCCAGATTTGGGAGGATTGATTCCCCTTCTTAAATTCTTTAGAGCTACTTTTTCCGCTGTATAATTTTGAGTGTATAATCGGTTTAACCAAACTTTTGCGATATCTTTGGCAGTTAAGTTTGGTCCATACTTTTCAAGTGCAATTAATGCACAAATTTCGTACATCTCATCATCGTTTACATAATCTAAGTCGATAGGTTTGGGGAAATATTTAATATTTCCATATTTAAATTTGATATAATGGTAAGGTTTGAATTCTAAGGGAGCTCCCATAAAATCTCCGGCAACACGTCCTAACCATGAGCCATATACCTTATTATAATAATCTTGATATGAGATTTTATTCATTTTTATTTAAGCTTCAGACTAATAGGATAATTTAAGATATCGAATTTTTATAATGTTTTATTTTGTAATATTTTAACTGTTTACAAAACAATTTCTAATTCTTTTTTTAAGGATAAATATTTTTAGAAATTAATGAATTTTAATGAAATACTACATAAAACATCACAAAACATAACACAACATAATTTAGATTTTTAAAAAAATGAGGATTTGTATTTTGAAAACCTTGCTATATTGAAACGATATTTTCCAAAATGGTATGAAATAATTAAATCAAATTATAGATTGAATAAACTTGAAACAGGTCGAACGATTGAACATATTTTTCGTCTTTTACAAATTTATTATTCGTTAATTGAAAATAGAATAGATTTAAACATTTCAAAAACATATTGTAATGAATTAAAAGAAGAAATAAGTTGGATATCTGCATTCAATAGTAATATTATTCCTATATTAATTTTATTTCATGATATAGGGCGTCCACAGAATAAAGAATGGCATACAGTTGAATCAGCAGAAATTGTTGAAAAATATGATCTTTTGGAAAAATTTAACTTAACAGAAATTCAATGTAGAATTTTAAAAGGTGTTATTAGAAATCATCTTTTATTGGGAACTATATTCACGGGAGAATCATCTTATACAGGAGCAGTATCACTAGTTCAAGACATTGATTTGATATCCATTTGGAATTCAAGTACGGAAAATATTTCACTATTTTTTAAAATTTTAAGAATCTTTACAATAATCGATATTTTAGGGTATAGTTATTCCAAAATATATGACCACTATTTCCGATATTATTCAAAGATTTCGAATATTCTTGAAAATTTATTCATCAAATTAAAAGACATTAAAAATGTTGATAAATTAAATTTCCTTTACGAAAATCTTAAAGAATTAGATAAAAACAACTTAAAATGGCGTCTATGTGGATCGATTAGAATCTTTCAATTTATAGACACAAAAGATTACTTGAATGAGGAATTTTTTTACACCAAAATTGATAATAATATAAAAAGTCAAACGTTAAGAAATCATCTCCCTATTGAATCTAAATTAGATTATGCTCATTTAATACAATTTAAATACGCTTTGGGAATCATGATGATATTAGCACAAGATCAATTTATGAGGGAACCCCCTTCAAAAACAATCACAATAAAGAAAGAAATATTTGAGTTCTGGAAAATATGTAATGAAAAGGTTAGGAAGTATTATAATAACATGAAAACTAATCAATATTCGCATAGCTTATGGTATTTTGTATTTCATTTTCCTCCGAACTGGTATTTTCAATCTAATTATATTCAATATGTTAAGAGTAGAAAATTTCTTAATGATTTAATAAAAACAGAACCAGTATATCAAAAAAATATTAATTCCTATATTATTTCTTTCAATCCTCGTGATAATAATACCAGCCTTAATTTATTATGAGCGAACTTTTTTTAAATTGTTAATATTTAGGTTTTATAGGAAGTAAATATTCTAATTTTGTAAAAATGAAAGTACCTAATGAATTTAAAATCTTGATTACAAAGAAGGAAATAAAAGAATCTGTGAGGAAAATCTCTCAGGAAATAAATACAGACTTTAAGGATAAAGAAGTTCTACTTATCGGTATTTTAAAAGGTTCTTTTATCTTTATGGCAGATTTAATCAGAAACCTTAATATAGCAAATGAAATCGACTTTATCGAACTCTCAAGTTATGGGGATAGAGTAAAATCTTCTGGAGAAATAGATGTAATCCAAGGGTTAAAAAAAGATTTAAAGAATAAAAATGTAATAATTGTGGAAGATATTATAGATACTGGGTATACTACATCTTTTTTATTAGATTACTTGGAAGAGAAACGACCTCACTCGATAAAATTATGTGCATTAACATCCAAATCTTCACGGCGTAAAAAAGAAGTTCACGTAGATTATCTAGGTTTTGAAATCCCAAATAGATTTATTGTAGGTTATGGTTTAGACTATAAAGAAAAATATCGAAATTTACCTGATATTTATTATGTGGAAGAAATAAAAGAGGATAGCAATTTCATCCCTTAATTGTTGAATACTTATTGAATAGATAGAAATTTATAGATAACTCGCTTATTAATAAAATGGATGAAAATAATTATGGATATAGGAATTAAAGCTCTCGAACCAGATTTAATTGATGATTTTTTATATTTTTTCGATGAAATTGGATTTGTAGATAATCCCGACTGGTCTGATTGCTATTGTCAATATTATCATTTTGATGGTCCGAGGAGAGAATGGAGTAAAAGGACTAAAAAACAGAATAAAAATGCATCTAAAGCATTAATTCTTTCCGGGAAAATGAAAGGGTTTCTTGCATATTCAGATAAAAAACCAATTGGATGGTGCAATGCTAATTCGAAGGAGAATTATTCCTACGTTCTCTTTAAAGAAGAACCTATTGAAGGCAGGAAAATAGCGGCAGTAGTATGTTTTTTAATTGCTCCAAATTATAGACAGAAGGGAGTTGCTAGATTACTTTTAAAAGAAGCTTGTCGATTTTACAAAAATAATAGGTATGATTATATGGAAGCCTATCCTATTAAAAATGGAAAATCAGATGCTCATAACTATCATGGACCATATTCATTATTTCTTTCAGAAGGATTTTCGGTACTTAAAGAATTAGAAGCATTTTATGTGATGAGAAAAAAATTATAACTCGGTTTAGTCTAATAGTTTAACTATTTTCTATTTTTTTAGCCCTCAAACTCATCTTATTTATTTTTTGAACTACTTTAAAGATATGGATCAATTCAATCCTCATTCAAGTATTTTCATTAATAATCTTTATATAAAACTTTATTAATCCTATATAATTTTTTAATAATTATGACTTTCTCTATCGTTTCATACGATGAAAACACACGAGAATGGGGCGTTGCTGTTCAATCAAAATTCGTTGCTGTGGGAGCAGTTGTTCCCTTTGCAGTAGCAGAGGTTGGGGCAATTGCGACACAAGCTCTTGCTAATACAAGTTATGGTCCGAAAGGATTGACTTTACTGAATATGGGATTTACAGCCCAAGAGACTATAGAAATTCTCATTAAAAATGATGAAGAAAAGGAACAAAGACAATTAGGTATAGTTGATATGTATGGGAATGCCGCATCTTTTACTGGTAGTGAGTGCTTTGATTGGGCTGGACACATAGTAGGAGATCATTATACTTGTCAAGGGAATATATTAGCTGGAGAAGATGTGGTAAAATCTATGGCTGAAGCATATGAGAACACAGAAGGAGATTTAGTTGAGAGATTATTCGCAGCTTTAGAAGCCGGGCAAGCAAAAGGAGGAGATAAAAGAGGAAGAGAAGCAGCAGCGATATTAATCGTAAAAGAAAAAGGAGCATATGATGGAGGGACAGATCGATATATAGATATTAGAGTAGATGAACATCCTTATCCAATCAAAGAACTACGAAAGGTTTTTGAAGTTTATGATCTATGTATGTTGAATCGAGAAGACCTTAGTGATATTATTGAATTAGAAGGCGAAGTTATGAAAAATGTAAAAGAAGTTTTAAATAAGGAAGGATTTTATGAAGGTCCAGTCGATGATACTTATGATGCTAATTCTAAGCAAGCGCTCACTAAATGGTTGCATACAAATAACTTCGAGATTAAGGAGCGAGAGGACAATTATATTTGGGGGAGTGTTTATCGTTATATGATGAAGAACAAGAAATAAAGAAATTTGTTTGTTAAATTAAAATCCAAACTCGCGGGAATCTTAAAAATGGCATGGGGCGGTTCTCTCAATTCAGATGGTTCTGATTATATCAGAAAAGTTATGGAGGCAGAAAAGATAGTAAAATATCTTGAAAGTCTAAAGGAGGAGGTTACATCAGAAGAAAGAAAAAACTTTGAGAAGACTATTAGGATTATAACGAAATATGTAATGAATTTAACTCAAGATAATAAAGAAGATGCAATTTAAACTTCTTTAATTAACTTTTTAATCAATTTAATTGTGTTATTTGCTGTTTTTTGTAATTCCTCTGTTAGTTGAAAATCAAAGAGTGGTAAATTTTCATTTTCATTGATCTCATCAAGCGAAAGTTCTCCTTTTTTGTATTGTCTGAGCTGAGTGAACCCATCAAGACTTTTTGGGACAAATCCAATCATGAAAGTGTTAAGATTAGGAAGTGACTCATGAATTAGATCTATTACAATATGAATAGGAATTGTATGGGATGAGATTGGAACATATTCAGAAATATTCTCCCGATCTATTAATGCAATCGTTCCAGGCTCTGCTTGTAATGTACAAGTATCCAATATTATAAGATGTGAAGGTTTAAAATTAGTGATTTCACTGATTCTAACCATTGGATCAATACCTGCGTTGATAAATAAAAATTTTTTAGAGGTGTATTCTAAAAGTTCAGTAATAATATATGGTCCAATACCATCATCAGTTAGCTTATTTTCTCCAATCCCTAAAAAAACGACTCGACTACATCCTTTTAATCGATTAAATATCCTATTATATAATTCTTCCATTATACATTATTTCCTATATAATTCTATAAGTTTAGGAATTATGGAATCACTAAAAAGATTCTGACCAATTTCTTTTTTTAAAAAAATATCTGAATTCCTGGAATAGTTTTTATTAATAGTCTATCCTATATTTTCAGATTCCGAATCATTTTATTACACTTTTCGAATGAAAAAATTCTAATTTTCAAAATAAAAAATAAAATTTTTCAAATAACCTTAAAATTTTTATAGGTTAGAGTTAATCTTTATTATGGTAAGTACCATTTTCAAAAATATGAAATCATCTATGATTCCCGTTAAGCATTCTGGATTTTTGTCTTTTGGTTAGTGTAGAATATACACTTTGATTTACCCTCCTCCCCCTATTTTATTTTTTGACCATTTATTGGTCCGCTTGGCGGGAATCACCTTTTATATTTTATTTAATAATCTTCAATTGGATTCAATCATTTTTGATTTATAGAAGATTCTAGTAATTTACGATAAATTTATAGTTTTTATATCTAAAATTGGAATTTTCAAACTATTTTTAGTAGTTACTATCTTAAAATTGAAGTAAAGATAAAATTCATTAGGTAGAGAAAATTCTCTTATATAGATCTAAAGGACAACATGACTTCGAGTCTCTATTATCTTACTTTACTCAATTCGATAGACGATTGTGGCATAAATATATTATTTATATGGATCTTAGAAAGAGGGGATATATTGTAAGAAGTGGATATGGCGACGGAATTGATTTTCGAGTGTTTCGTCGAGGTGCAGATTACAGTGAAGAATCTGCCAAATTTTTGATATATCCAGTATTTGAGGGATCACCAATTGAATTAAGAGATTTAGATAAAATTTCTCGAGTTGCAATGGGAGCAAGAAAAGATCTTATAGTTGCAACAGTAGATTCTTTATCCAAACCCGTTTATTATAGTGTCAAGAAATTTGAAATTTTAAATAAAGACATCATAAAGGATGATGAGAATTATGACCGATAAATTTGTTCCAGATACATCCGTTATATTTAATGGTTCAATTATTAGCTTAATTGAAGATGGAGATTTAGGTAATAAACCTACAATAATAGTTCCAAAGATAGTTTTAGCAGAAATTGAATATAGATCAAATATTCAAAGAGAAATTGGTTTTTTTGGAATTAATATACTTCAATCCTTAAGGGAATTTCATAATAAAGGGATAATTAATCTGGAGATTCTCGGAAATCGTCCAACTCGAGAGGAAATTAAATTAGCTCCAGGTGGAGAATTAGATGCCCTCATTAGAGAAGAAGCAAAGAAAAATGATGCTGTACTCATAACTACAGATAGAATTCAAGGAGAAATTGGAGTATTTGAAGATTTAGAGGTTTTTTATGTTAAAGATCGTACAACTCAACGAAGATTAGAAATTGAAAACCTACAATTTATGAAATATTTCGATGATATGACAATGTCAATACATCTAAAAAAGAATTTGCCTCCTTATGCTAAAAAAGGATCCCCAGGGAATTGGAGACTTGAGCAAATAGGACAAGAAGCAGTACCCGCAAGTTTAATTGAAAATATTGCTGTGGAAATTATTGAATATGTTCGAGAAGATGAACATTCTTTTATCGAGATCGAAAAACAAGGTGCAGTTGTCGTCCAAATGCGGGAGTATCGTATTGTTATTACCCGCCCACCATTTTCGAATAATGTAGAAATAACCGCTGTAAGACCTTTAGTTAATTTAACTCTAGCAGATTATTCTATAGATAGAAGATTACAGGAACGATTACAAAAAGCAGAGGGAATACTAGTGTGTGGTTCACCAGGTGCAGGAAAATCTACTTTTTCAGCAGCTTTAGCAAATGATTATCTTGAAAAAGAAAAGGTTGTAAAGACTTTAGAAAGCGTACGAGATCTCCAAGTTAAACCAGAAATAACTCAATATACTAAGCTTGAAGGAAATCTTGAGAATTCTGCAGATATCTTATTATTAGTGCGCCCAGATTTTACAATTTTTGATGAAGTAAGAACCACAAGCGATTTTGAGATCTATACAGACTTCCGATTATCGGGTGTAGGTATGGTAGGCGTGGTTCATAGTTCTTCTGCGATTGATGCAGTACAACGATTTATTGGCAGAGTAGAACTTGGTATGCTCCCATCAATAATCGATACGATCATTTTTATTGAAGGAGGAGATATTGGATCAGTATTGGTGGTGCGTATGACAGTAAAAGTTCCTTCGGGATTTCGAGATAAAGATCTCGCACGTCCTGTAGTTGAAGTAAGAGATTTCGAGTCTAATAAGCTTGCTTTTGAAATTTATTCATTTGGACAAGATATAGTTATCAATCCAGTAAATCCGATAAAGTCTCAAAAGGGCTTTAATAATTATTCGAAATATAAAGCATATGAATCAAAGAAGTCCGGGGAAAAAGTCAATCTTGATATTGACGTTCAAAGTAATAAAATCATTGTCAGAGCATCACCAGAATATGCTTCAAACAATATTGAAATATACGCTGACAATAAATTAATCTTTACAGGATCACTTAGTAGAAGTGGCGATATGACCTTATCATTAGAAAATAGAGAAGGAAAAAAACTTAAAAGGGAAGTTCAGAGAAATAAAGAAATTTTTGGAAAGCTCAAGTAATTCTCTATTTTTAACTTTAAAAAATTATGATTTCTCCATTAAAAATTTAACCTTATCGACAATAGAAAGCAAAACATCTTTAATTTTATTAAAGAATCTAAGATCTGCTACATTATCATAAGGTGTTTCCCCTTGATTCAAAATTATTAGTTTAGCATCGTTATTTCTTGCTAATCCTGGCATATTTGCTGCGGGAGTCACCACTAATGAGGACCCGATTACAAAAAACACATCAGATTCAATCGAATGTTGAAAAGCTTCTTCTAATTCATCCTCTGGAAGAGGATCTCCAAAATTAACAATAGAAGATATCAGTCTCCCTCCACAATGTGGACAATTTGGCTGATCTGATCTCTTAGGATCTGTTCTATATCCATTCCCATATATATTTTTATCCCAACCTGCGTCTTCGAAGGTGATTTTTTTCCTACATTTCAAACACTTCATAAAGAATCGATTCCCATGAAGTTCTGCAAGTTTCTCAAAGGGAATTCCAGATTTTAGATGTAATCCATCAACATTTTGAGAAATGACATATTTTAATTTACCTAAATTCATTAATTCCACTAACGCATAATGATTTTCATTTGGTTTTACTTCATCTAATGGTATTTTCATTTTCGGAGGGGGGAGCCCTTTATCACGACGGGTCCATACACCATTTGGTCCTCGAAAATCGGGTAATCCAGAAGATGTAGAGATACCAGCCCCGGTAAATGCAACAAAATGATTTGCTTTTACAATCCACTGTGCTGCTATTTCTATCTTTTCTTTTAAATCCATAATATTAAGTAAAAAATTTTAATAATAAAAAGGTATTTATAAAGAAGAAAGTAAAACCTTTCACGCTTTCTTTATTTAGTTTATATTGTTATTAGAAAAGAAACCATTTAATTAAATAAGTTTTTTTGTTGAGGTTATTAGAATTACATAGATAATACTAAAATCTTCTTCCAGGTCTATGTCCCCCCCAAGGACCAGGGAACCTTCCAGGAAATCTTCCAGGTCTCCTTCTAGGAAAGGGGCCCCATATTGGAACTCCCATTGAACCCATTCGATTATCATGCAATACATTATCTATACTTAAAACAAATCCAACGAGAATTCTCCGATCAGTCTTATTATCGAGGATTCTTAAAGCGTATGTATCTTGAAAATCAAAAAGTCCTCGTAAAAATACATCCCTCCATTTGTCCGCTTTTTCTATTTCTGCTACGACCTCATTTGTTGTTAGATCATAAATCTTAAAAGACCACCCCATAAATTCTCCTTGAGCCTCATACCATTTATTTCCATTAGGATCCTCCAACCAAAATTTTGGTCGAAAGAATGAGGTTATTTTCTTTTTAATTCTAGCAATCAAATTTCCCTGGGGATCTTTAAGATCTTGGGCACCGCGAGCAGAAATAATCTTTTCATGAATTGTTGCCGCAAGAGAACCATCATTTTCAAGTAATTCTATTTTTCTGCGTAGACTAATAAAAATACGTCTCATATGGCCAATTTTATTACTCTGCTCATCAAGGATATCTCCACTACCAAAGTCCCAGTATTTTTCTTTTAGAACGTAATAATTTCGATCCAAATTAAATAAACTAAGTTCTTTTGAATTG
>JARRLT010000060.1:0-14806 GCA_037386725.1 Promethearchaeota archaeon | reverse complement strand
TTTAGTACTTCATTTTCAGGGTTTTCTTTTGCATAATCAGTTAAAGATTTTGTAACTTTGGAAGGAGATTGATTACCAATTGCAATTAATGCTTGGATTGCTTTTTCTGTAACAAAGTCTTTTTCGTCTGTTAATTTTGAGGCAACTTCTTCAATTATTGATTCTTGGCTTATTTTTTCATTCCCACCAGCCATGAAAATAAGTAATTGTAAATCTGCTTCTTTAACATTAGGGTCTTCAGATTCCAATAATTCCTCTGTGAATGGAAGGAATAAATCACATTCATTCTCACACATTGATTTTAAAAGTAGTAAAAATGAATATCTTAGTACAGAATCTTTTTTCGATAGATTTTCTAATATAGAGGGAATATCGATTATTAAATTTTCAATAAGAAATCGTAAAACAGTCCTCCCACCATGTAATGTCAATAATGTTTCAATAACATTTTCTAACTTATCGATATAATTTTCTTCAGTAGATTGATTTAGATAATATGCTATTACTTCAACAGCATCATCAATTCTACCTTTGTTAACTAAATTTATTATTTTTTCTATTGTTTCACTATCTTTATCTTCGGTCATATTTTTTTCGCTCATTTCTCATACCCAGATCACATAGAATTTATTATACACTTTATCAATAAAAGCTAAAACTTCTTCAAGATCTTTAAATCTTAGAGGAATTTTTTTAGCATGATCTAGATAATTATTCGATTCTTTATTTAAAAATAATTCAATTCTTAAATCTTGAGTTATGTTCATTTTAAGAGAGATTTTTTGACAATGTTGAGTTAAATTCTGGAGATCTTCATGAAATACATTCCAGAAATAATTATCAGATTCCTCAATATTATCCTCTTCATTTGAAAAATCACTCTTTACCCTGGATAATACATCATGTGGGATCTTAACAATTAATCTAACCATTTTTTCATGTAATATACGAATATTTGCTTCTTGAAAAGATGCTTTTGAATATAACTCACTTATTCCTTTAATTAATTCTAAATCCTTAATATTTTCTCTATTTGCATTACATAAAACATAACCTTCATTTATGAAAATTATATGAAGATGATCCTCATATTTAATGATAAAATAATTTTCGGTTTGATAATATCGAAAATCCTCTTCTTTTTTTATTCTTTCATTGAAAATCTTGAGAGCATCATCCCATTTTTTAAGAGAGATAAATTTATTTAATTTTCTATAATCACCATGGAAGTAAATGTCTAAGAAGTCAACTAAATAGAGATATGCATCTTGAGGTTTATATACCACGGTCTTACCCCGAAAGTCACGTTCAACTACTCCCTTATGAACTTCATAACAAAACTTTGGTAAATCTTCAATCTTTAAGCCATTTTTAATTCGTAGTTTTAAAAGAAAACGCCTTGTACACAAGGGGGTCAGTGTACATTGTATCCTATCCACTTGACATTCCTTGAAACACAGAGTATTGATTCGGTCGATAACAAGATCTAATAATTCAGAACTAAATCTATCGTTAACCGGGTTATCAAGAAACTTTAAGAGATGTTTTTCTTCTAAAGGCATAATGGCTTATTATTGGAGCATTCTTTAATAATTTTAATTAATTTTATCTAAAATTTTTTATTATTTCTAATTTCAAATAAATCTAAACTTTTGTAATTCAATATAGATTATAAAAAAATATAAATTAGAAATTTATTATGATTTAATTAGTTTCTCTAATAAGTATTAAATCTTCGAGACTTATGTTAAGACAACTTGATAATGTTATTGATGTGATTAGATCATACATGGACTTACCTATGCCTGGTAAAACGTTTCAAAAACCATTATCCAATTATCAAATATTCCATCAAGGGAAAGGAGATTTATATTTTGTTATAATCGCTGATCAAATTGATTCTCTGCAATATATTGGAAAAATTTTTAATGATATATTCAAGAAATTTGAGGAAATATATCCCAATCCCGCTGATATTTTAAAGGATAAAGCTAAGAATGCTTTATTCATTGAATTTTTAAATAAATTACAAAAAGATTTTCGTTCAAAAATTGTATTGGTTGGGCCTTTACATTCTGGAAAAACAACCCTCTATAATATGTTAAAAGAGGATGGGACAGAAAGAAACATTATGGATTTTGCTAAATCATCAACTTTTATAATAGATAATCTAACCTTTGATTTATGGGACTTTCAACTTAAAGATAATTTCTCATTTAAAGATTCCTGAGTATCATTTAGTTTCCCTTATAAGAGAAAGATCTAAAATCAGAATCTTGAAATTCATTCGCAAGACATTAAATTTAAAAGAAAACTTGCCAGAAAATTTTGAAGCATCAATAAGTAATGCAAAAGAATTCGAATCAATGGGTAGGTTAGTTGAAGCAGTAAAACAATATAAAGAATTAATTAAAATAAGTAAAGATAATCAATTATTTTCTTATTTAGAGACTTTTAAGAAAAAACTCAGTAGATTAAATCGTAAAATTCAAGAGCAAGTTGAATTAAAAAGAAAACTTGAGAGAAAGAAAAAATTTTCAGCACCTCAAAAACTTAAATTTACTAAACAAGTTAAGGTTAAGAATTTACCTAAAAGTTCTAAGGTAAAAAATAGAAGTTCTAAGAATAAGTTAGAGGTTTCTCCTGAAGATATAAAACTTAAAATTAAACTGATTGAGAGAGCCAAATCCCCCAACGGTAATATGCAAAGAGCTTCTAAAGATGAAAAGAAAGAAGTTGAAAAATCTGATGATTTATCTTTAATTCTATTTAATATGATAAAGAAAAGGGGAAGTACTCTTGATTTGGATCTATGTAAACAATATCTATCTGAAATGGAAAAATCTTTAAGTCGTAAATTAGAGGAGACAGATATTGAAGTTGCTGCTGATTTATTTATAAAACAAGAACAATCTTTTAAGACTTTCATTTAAGAATTATTTCTATTGTTATGAATTATTTTATCAACAGATCATTCAAAATATATAAATTCATATAGATAATAATCTTAATATTTCAATATTCTGAGGTTAACAATCCCAAAAATGAAAAATATACTTATTATTTATTTCTCTCCTACAGGAAATACAAAAAGAATTGCTACAGAACTAGAAATTAAATTATTAGAATATAATAATACATTTAATATCACTAAAAAGGATATTACTGCGAAAAATGCAAGAAGTTTTATTAACCTTAACATGTATGATTTCATTTTTTTAGGTTCTCCGATACATGCTTGGAATTCTCCAAAAGTAGTAAGAAATTGGATTAAAAAGCTTGATGGGAAAGGGAAAAAAATTTCAATGTTTTTTACTTACGGTGGGATTAATCCAGGAGTAGCCCATTATTATACTATGAAACTATTAGAAAAACAAAACTTTATAGTGATATCTTCGGCCGAATTTGTATGCTCACATTCATTTAATTTAGTCGGATGGAATCTTTTAATAGATCGACCAAATAAGAAGGATTTAAGGTTAATTGAAGAATTCGTTAGGAAAACAATAAGTAAATTTACCGATAAAAAATCAAATCCTTTAATTCTTGATGATCCTAAAATCCCTCATTACATTCTCTCAAGAATTGAAAATAATCTTAGGAAAATGGTTGAATCTCCTTCTAGAGTCAAAATTAAATGTTCTCTATGTTACGAATGTGAGGAAGGTTGTCCAAATAGAGCCTTTGATGCAAAAAAGGGTAAATCAGATCCTAAATTGTGTATAAGATGTTTTAAATGCATTCAAATTTGTCAAGAGGAGGCAATACAAATTCAAGATAAATCAAAGTTTCAAGAAATTATCTTAAAAATGGAAAAATCGAATATTGACCAAATTAAAAATCGAGAAAGTAAAATCATAATTTAATCAATAGTTTTAACCATATTAGATTACATAAAACTATTTTTTTGGATTTCCCTTTAAAAAATTATCATAATCATGCTATAATACTAATAGAATCATAAAAGAAGTATTATATAATATATTTTTTAAGTTTTGAATGAATTTCTTAATTATCATTTAAAATTCTAAGGAGTAATTAAAATGAGTAAATTTGAGGAACTTAAAGAGTATTATAAGGATATAAAAAGATTAAATGGAATTAACGCTTTACTTGGATGGGACCAAGAAGTTAATATGCAAGAATACAATTCTCTAGAGGGTAGATCTAAACAAGTTTCGTTGGTGCAGAAACTTATTCATCAAAGGCTTACATCTGAAAAATTGGGGAATCTTTTGAAACAATCTCAAAAGATCAATAATCTTAATGAAATAGATCAAGCTATTTTAAGAGAAACCAAAAGAGAATACGATTTAGCAACAAAATTACCTGAAGAATTGGTTATGGAAATTCAGAATATCTTCAAACTCATACAGATCCATATTCCACTCTTATAGATCTTTATGAACCAGGAGCAACATATGATTGGATCTCAAATATTTTTAAAGAAATTAAACCAAAATTAATTGAAACAGTTAAAAACTTAAATTCCTCTTCAGATAAACCAGATGGAAGTATTCTTAAAAAGAAATACGACATTGATAAACAATTTAATTTAAGCTTTGATATAATAAAACAATTAAACTTTGATTTAGGAATGGGTCGTCAGGATAGATCTACTCATCCTTTTACTACTACCATTTCTTCTGGAGATGTCAGAATCACTACTCGTACTGCTAAAGAATATCTTAATGAATGCATTTTTGGAACAATTCATGAATGTGGACATGCTTTATATGAAATGGGGATAAATAAAGATTTTAATGAAACTATTCTCGCAGAAGGAACATCAATGGGAATACATGAATCGCAATCTCGTATGTGGGAGAATTTTGTAGGTCGAAGTAAGGAATTTTGGCTATATTGGTATCCTACCTTTCAAAAATATTTTCCAAAAATATTAAAGGATTATCCACTTGAGGAATTTTATAGGGCAATTAATATTGTAGAACCCACATTCATTAGAGTAAATGCAGATGAGGTTACTTATGGACTTCATATTATTCTACGATTTGAAATAGAGAGAGATTTAATTCATGGAAAAATTGATGTTAGTGATTTGCCCGATTTATGGAATAAAAAGTTTGATGATCTTTTAGGGATTACCCCTCCAACTGATACTGTTGGAGTCTTACAAGATATCCATTGGTCTATGGGATCAATTGGTTATTTCCCGACATATTTCTTAGGAACTCTCTATGCAGCTCAATTCTATAATTATATATTAGATAAAATTCCAGATTTGCCAAATCAATACGAGAAAGGGGAATTTTCTAATCTCCTATCATTCTTGAGACAAAATATTCATCAATATGGTAGAATGTATAGAGCGAGAGAATTAGTTCAAAGAGTAACAAATGAAGACCTAAATCCCCAATATTTCCTTGATTATATTAAGAATAAATTTTACCCAATATATAGAATCTAAAATTCTATTCATAACTTTTTTAATTTTTTTCTTTTACTTAATTGTTTTAAATTCTAAATTATTTCTTAAAAATATTTTAAAAATTGTATTTTTAAAAAGCTTTCATTAATTAAAATTTAATAAGTAGCATAAAATTCTTATGATTACCTATTAATTCTCTTTCTTAACTTATAAACTTTAGTGGAAAGATGAACAAACGGGTTTGATAATCTTCCTGCGGCAAATGAGGATTTAGAAAGCATAGCTTCATAGATACTTTCAGTCGAAGTATCTTCACAACTTCGAACATATGTATATCCATGACCAATTTCAGATGGAGTATGTGAGTCTGAACCACCAGTTTTTATTAAATTATATTCTTTTCCAAACTTTATTGCTTTGTTAATAGACCATTTTAAAATTATTCTGGAGTTCATTACTTCTATTCCGTCAACATATTTTTTTATATCATCTTTAGATAATTTTGAAGTATCAAAACTCGTTCTTCTCAAAAAATCAAATGGATGTGCTAAAATAACTAATGAATTCTGTTCTCTAGCTTCTTCGGAGATTCGATAAAAATTTTTATCATTTAGATTAATTTTTTCTTTTAAAAAGAGTAATAATATATCTCCAAAATTTGTTTGAACTTCAATTCCAGGAATATATATTATCTTATGATTTTTTGCTTTTTTCTGAAAGAATTTAGTCTTTTTAAATAAATCATGATCGGTAATAGAAAATCCATCCAATCCTCTTTTCTTAAGTTGAGGAAATAATTTTGAAGGGGTAATATATGAATCATTAGAATAAAAAGAGTGGATATGTAAATCTAATTTGAGATCAATCATAATTACTCGACTTTTGATAATTTTCTAATCCAGTGAATAATAGGTTTAATATATTCTTCTAAATAATTTTAACTATAATCCAACAATTATTTTTTATTCCCAATAACATAAAATACCTCAGAGGTATTTTTAAAACAATCTATTCGAAATTGGGCAATCTCGAACATCTCAATTAATCTGTGTAATGTCGGTAATAGATGTTCAGAACCTAGTTGCTCTATTTCTTTATGACGATTGTTAATTTTCTCTCTAGATTCAGAATGAGCAATTATCAACTTTCCTCCTTTCTTTAATCCTTTAGATAAATGCTCAATTAATTTCATTTTCTTGGAAAAATGTGGAAAACATGAATAACAAATAATCACATCATATAATTTCGTAAATTCTATGTTCATGATATCATTATTAATGAATTCTACATTCGAAAATTTGCTTTTAGGGTGTTTTTGTTTTGAAATGGCAATCATCTTTTCAGAGATATCAATAGCTGTGATTCTGCCTTCCTTACCAACTTTTTCAGTAATATATGGGATAAGAATTCCTGTTCCAGAACCAACATCCAAAACTGTATCACCCTTTTTTAAGCTTACTTTATCTAAGATTTTTTCAACTTTAGGAGCGTCATGTATGGCATAATTGTCCCATTCTTCTGCTTTTTCATCAAAATAATTTTCCATAATTCTTTCATTTAGTAAAATCTTGAAAATCTTTTAAATTTATTTTAAAAAGAAATGATAAAGTTACAAATTGTGTCTTCAATAGTTTCAACTTTTAAAATCCTTTAAATGAAATATTCAATTTTGAATCTCAAAGATAATATAATAGAAATAAAAAAAGTTGTAATCTAGAAAATGGATTATCTAAATCATAAAAAGGTTAGATATTTTCAATAATTGTAGCTTCAGAGACTCCTCCACCACCACATAAAGTGGCTAAACCATAAGATATATCTCTTTTTTTCATTTCATGAATTAAAGTAACGATAATTCTTGCCCCAGTACATCCGACAGGATGTCCAAGCCCAATTCCAGAGCCATTTACATTTGTTTTCTCAAAGTCCCAACCTAATTCTTTTCCAACTGCAACATACTGTGCTGCGAAGGCTTCATTGCATTCGATGAGACCCAAATCTTCATACTTCATATCCGCTTGCTTAAGAGCTAAAGGTGTAGAATATAAAGGGCCAAGTCCCATATATTTAGGGTCATTTCCAATTTTGCTTATCGTTACAATTTTAACTAAAGGTGTTAATCCGAGTTCCTCTGCCTTTTCTTTAGTTGTAATTAAAGTCATACATGCACCGTCATTGATACCCGAGGAATTTCCAGCGGTTACAGTTCCATCTTTTTTGAATGCTGGAGGTAATTTCTTAAGATCTTCCATAGTGAGTCCAGGTCGAAAATGCTCATCTTTGTCAAATATATAAGATTTCCTTTTAGTGCTAACTTCAATAGGGATAATTTCATCACTAAACCTTCCTTCTTTATTCGCTCTTTCTGCATTATTATGCGAATCAAGGGCTGCTTTATCTTGCATTTCACGAGTTATATTGTACTTTTCTGCCACATATTCAGCAGTTTCACCCATGATATATCCTTCTCCAAAGACTTTACTTCCTGCATGAAGCCCTTCCATTATTCCATCTTTAAATTCTTTATTAAATAATCGAGCTCCATATCTTGCTGAAGGAACATAATAAGCAACATTACTCATACTCTCAGTCCCTCCTGCTAATACGATCTCGGATTGACCTGCAATAATATCAACCATAGCAGATCTAACTGCCTCCATAGATGATGTACATACACGATTGATAGTCATTGCTGGGACTTCGTATGGTATACCAGCCAAAAGAGATGCCACACGAGCTACATTCATTTCTTCTTGTGGTTCCATACAACATCCACTTTTAATATCAGAGATAAGAGATGGATTTATACCTGTATTGTTAATACAATCTTTTATACAAAAACTCAATAATTTGCTAGCATTATATGGTAGAAGAGAACCACCAAATTTTCCAATAGGAGTTCTTTTTGCATAGCATATAACAATATCTTTACTTTCCATTTTTTTCTAAACTTTTTGCTATTTATATTAGTTGAATTTAATCTTGAGATAAAGAAAGAAGAACATCTTAATTATTTTATTAAATTGGAATAAATTTTTTTAAAAAGAATAGAGCAATTAAATTCATAATTGGAATTTATTATGGTTTGAATAATTTAATAACTGAAAAGCTTTACCAATAATTTTTAATCCTTTTCTTAAATAAATAGATAAATAAAATTGCAATCCTTTACGAAATCCCTTAACTTACAAAAAGTTATAAAGATTTAATATATATTCTTATTAAGATTTTTTCCTTGTTTATAGAAGTTTAAATAAATTGTATTTGAACATGGTTGTTTATAACGAAATAAATATTAAACTCATTATATTAGGATCAGGTGCGGTTGGAAAAACCTCACTGGTTCATTCTTTTTTTCATGAAAAGATTCCAACTAATTATTATCCTACTATTGGAAGTCTAATCAATAAAAAGCAATATAAGTTCGAAGAATACGGATTTATTATTAATTTGAATGTATGGGACATAGGTGGTCAAAAGAGCTTTAATCCCTTAAATCCTGTTTTCTATCAAAATACCGACGTTGCTCTTTTAGTTTTTGATACTTCAAACCCTAAAGATTCTTTAAAGAAAATAACTTCAATTTATTTGAAGAATTTACTTCAAAAGAGTGAAGATTGTATCTATTTTTTAATAGGGAATAAGATTGATTTAGAATATGAGGAAGAATATATAAAAAAGGAAGTTAGAAAAAATTCTCTTTCCAAAGTTCCACTTTCCTTAGTCTCAGCAAAAACGGGACAAAAAGTAGAAGAAATTTTCCAATTTATAACATATTCATACCTAAAAGAAAATGAGAAAAATTTTGAGGAAAAAGGAATTGAAAATTTATCAAAATATTTTCTTAAATATATTAAAAAAGACGAGGAAGATTTAAAACATGCTTTAAATAATCTTGATAATATTGGTTCTATTAAAATTCAAAAACAAAAATCTCTTGATATTAAACAAATAAAAATAAAACAAGAACGGGAGGAAATTGAAGATTTAAACCCAATTCTAAAAAGTTTAGGAAATTTTGATGATCTAAGAGAACAAATTATAGGATCGTATAGAAAAAATATCTCTTTTGTTAAAGATATGATTGAAGGCTTGGGTAATACTCCAATAAATTTATTATTAGATACAATTGAAGAAACCAAAATTCATCTCGATGGATTAAAACAAGATTTTGAACAGAAGCTTGAAGTTATGCTTAATATTGATAATTTAGTGACAAATAAAGTAATAAAAGAAAATAATAATACACAGAAAGAGTGGGCGATGGAATAAAATGTTCAGAAAAAAACCATTAAACATTACTATGAATGATTTTCAAAAGTTAAAAGAAAAAATAAACAATTTAGTAGAAGATATCAATGAAAAAAATACTATTCTAAATGATAGAATTGATGTTTTAGAAAAAAATCTTGAATATTTAAAAACAGAATTCCAAACTAATAAAAAACAAGCAGACAATCTTATTAAGAATCAAGAAGAAATAATTATGGATATGATCAATAAATTTAATGAACATTTTTTAGAATATAAAACAAAAACCATATCTGAAATTGGTGAACTTAAAACACAACAAGATATTTTGAAAATTTCTTATTCCGTGAATGAAAAACGGCTTTTCGAGAAAATGCAAGATGAAATTAAAAATCAAATGAAAGAATCAGTAAGGGGAAAAGAAAAAGAAATTTTAATGAATATTTGGATTGATGAATTGAAAGAAATCATCAATAAATTTGATAATTTAAAAAAGCTACATCCTAGAAAATTTAATACTCAAATACAAGAAATCTCTAAAGTTATTGCTCATTTTAAAAAACAAATTTCTGAATAACAACTTGAAATAGAGAGGTATCAATCCTCTACATTTAAAAAAGAATAATGATCTTTGGAATTCTAATCTCTTAGTTTAGGAGGGGGAACAAATACTGTTCTTTGCTTTTCAAGTTATTTATGTATTAAACTGTTATAATTAAAAGCTTTTTATGATACTAGATAAGCGATTAATTCCTTAATTTTTAAATAGAAAAATAATAAATTTTTATACCACAATGAGATCTTATTCTATAATAAGATTAACCTTTTAAGAAAACTAATAAGATGGTATATAAATGTCAGGTTCCCAAATTATCGATTTAAGATTTTATGATGGTAATGAAAACTTAGTCTTAGAACAACAAAATAAATTAACGAAAATTAGCTTTTTATTTCAAAATATAGGACCAAAATATTTGCCATCAATCTCTTTGGATCTAATCATTCCGCCTTCAATATTTATATCTCAAACACATAAAGGAGTTGGTGGTGTACCCTCTGGAAGTAAGAGACGAATATTTTTAAAAATAAAAGGAAGAGAAATCGGGGAATTTCCTTTAAAAGTAAGAGTAAATAGTAAAAAAGTATTTTTAATGGAAAAGGATTTTTATATCCATGTAGGAGATATATCTCAACAGCCAAATAGTAATGTGGATACTTCAGATACCATAAAAAGTGCTATTACTGAAAAAGAAACTGTTCAGAAGGAGTTTAACATATGCCAAAAGTGTGGTGCCGAAAATAAAGCAAATAGTGAATTTTGTGTGTATTGTGGACAAAATTTTAAAGAGCAAAATAATTCTAAAACCTGTCCTAATTGTGGTGCCACCCAATTGTTAAAAGCAAAGTTTTGTGGAAAATGTGGTGCGAAATTAAACTGAAATCTATTTAAAAATCTTATAAATGGAGAAGAGTTTTTATAAACTAGGTTTAAAAAATTTAACTAAATAATAAGAAATATTTTGAATTTAATTTTTATCTAAGTTTTGAAATTCTGGAATATTTTTTATGATACCAACTTTTCTTTTTCTTAATACGGATTTTATATGGGTATCTTTCAGTTTTCTAATACCAATACTAAGAAAGTGAGAATTAGGGAAGAAACTATGTTTTTTGCTTGTAAAATTTCTATCCCATTGATTAAGATAAGCAATTCTGTCAATTTCTTTACGAGGTGTGGGTCGAGGATAATTATGGGGATAACCAAAAATAGCAATAGTAGGGATATGCCAATCATCTGGAATATTCAATATTTTTCTAACCGAATTTCTGCTAAATGCTCCAATCCAACATGAACCTATCCCCATAGAATGAGCACGTAATAGTTGATGATCGTCAATTATTATAAACCGCAAATAAGGTTCATTTATAGTAAGCGGTACCATCATACTCGCTTTTAATAAACTATATATAATTTCTTTTGAGATTTTTTTATTTTCTTTAAAATCTCTAATAGAACGTCTATCTAGTATTGCATCCTTTGCCCTAACCATATATGTGGGAATATTTATATTATCTGAAAATGTATTTAAATCAGAAAAATCCTCATTGAAATCATTATAGCCAAAAAAATCTTGCGTATTCTTAAGTTGGTATTCTGGTGTCGAATGTGTCTCTTTAGAGTCACCAATCGCTAAAAGTGCATCAATACTATAAAATTTAGGAATGTCAAATCTCTCCCGAATTAATTCTCTGTTAAAATTTCTTATCCATCTCAGTTTAAGTCCAAATTCCTCGCATATCAAAAGCATATTCTCAATACTTGCACCAATATCTGTTAAACCGAAGGTAATTCCTAAATATTTTTTAGAATGTGTACAAATTATAATAAAAGAAGATGTATTAATGCAGTCTAATTCCTCATTATGAAACTTGGCTATTTCATTTCGATATTTATCAGTTTTTGCATTATAATTCTCAATTGAGAAGGTAAATTTTGATTTCAAAATAGGTTTTTCAATTGAATGAGAATTTGAAGAAAGCCTAGGATCTTGATCTCTAACAGATTTTTCAATTATTTTATTTTTATCTGCGTCAGTAATAATTAAAAATTTCCAAACTTGTTGATTTTCTGCAGAAGGTGCCCACCGTGCAGCTTCTATTATTTTTTCTAAAGTAGGTTGATCGATAATACGTTCTGGTTTAAAATTTAATGGTTTTTTCCAATTATCAATGATATCCTTTAACAACATAGTTATAATTAGACATTAATATTAATCTTAAAATTTATTGTATTGTTAAGTTTAATTAAATTATTAATTATTAGAATTAAAAACTATAAAGTATTTTTATATGATGAGATTATGGATAATATCTTAATAATAGGTCATGGAGCCAGAGAGCACGTCATTTCTGAGACGTTAGTTCGAGACGGGGCAAAATTATTTGCTTTTATGAGTTTCAAAAATGCTGGGTTAGATGATTTATGGCTGTTATCGGCCCTGAAGCACCGCTTTGTGTGGGGATTGTTAATGCATTAAAAAGTAATGGTATTCCTTGCGTAGGACCTGAAATTGAGGCTGCTCAACTAGAAGGATCAAAGGTATTTACAAGAAATCTTCTTGATAAGTATAATATAAAATCAAATGTTAAAAGTAAACGATTTTCTTCAATAGATGGAGTTGAAAATTATATTGATGAAATGGGTGAAGAAAATATCGTAATCAAACCAGATGGATTAACCGGGGGAAAAGGAGTTAAAGTTTTTGGAGATCATCTTAACTCTCGAAAAGACATACTAAATTATTGTCAAGAATTAGTTGAAAGGAAAAATAACTTTTTACTCGAGGAACGTTTAGAAGGAGAGGAATTTACTTTACAAGCATTTGTTGATGGAAAAAGCGTAATAGGATCTCCATTAGTACAAGACCATAAACGAGCCTATGAAGGCGATAAAGGACCAAATACGGGTGGTATGGGATCCTATTCTATGGAAAACCACTTAATGCCTTTTATTGATGAAAAAGACGTTAAAAATGCATTAGATGATATGAACAAAACAGTAGAAGCCATTAATAAAGAGACTGGAACACCATATAAAGGATTTTTATATGGACAATTTATGAAAACAGCTAAGGGAATTAAATTAATTGAATATAATGTTAGGTTTGGGGATCCTGAAGCAATGAATGTACTCCCTTTATTAAAAAGTAATTTTGTAGATATTTGTTGGGGTATAATATATGGAAATCTACCTAAAGATATAAGTTATCAAGAAAAAGCGACAGTATGTAAATATTTAGCACCTGAAGGATATCCGGTAAAGCCAATGAGAGATCAAAAGATTGTAATACATAAAGAAAAATTGAATAATGAAGGAGCAAAATATTATTATGCTTCTGTGTATAGAAAAAATGGGGATATTTTTACCACTACTTCTCGTGCGATGGGTATTTTGGGAATTGCAGAAAACTTAGAAAAGGCAGAAAGAATTGCTGAAAAGGGTGTGGAATATATTGAAGGAAACTTATTCCATAGAAAAGATATTGGAACACTCGATTTACTTCAAAAGAGAATAAATCATATGGAAACAATTCTAAAGAAGACTTAAAAAAGTCTTTCATTTATGTTTATTCTTTATATTTTATTTCTTTTGTAATTAAAGTGATTAAATCAATTATTATAAAAAATAAAAGTCAAATTCTAATAAGAGTAAACCAAAAATAATTTGAAGATGAAAGAAGAATCTCGTGATAGCGATTTTAATAAGAATATAAAGAACCTTTTTCATAATGACGATTGGCAAGAAAGGGCAAATGCTGCACGAAATTTGGGATTAATGAAGGATGGAAGAGCGACTAATTTACTCTGTAGAGCGCTTAAAACTGAAGAGGATCATACGGTAATAAATCGAATAATTGAAGCTTTAGGTCGGATTGGTGATCCTAAAGCAACGATGAGAATTATCGAATTACTGAAGGGAGAATTGAACGGAAAACACATTGATAAATATAGAATTATTTTTATCATTGAAAGTTTAATAAATTTAAAAGATAGAAGAGCTCTTGTGTATTTAGGTCCTTTTTTAAATTCAGAGGATGAGGATGTAAAAAAATTAACTGAAGAAGCTTTTGATATAATTGAACCTAAATGGCGTCAAATTTTAAATAATTCTAAAAAAGAAAAATCATTTCAGGAACTTTTTAAAATTAAGTTATAATTTATCTTTTAACGACTAAAATCTTTAATTTTCGTCTTCCTTTTGATCTTCTTTATTTGATAAAAAGTTTTCTTTATAATATTCCATCCCTTTCTTGAGTTCTTTTTTAACCCGTTTCTTTTTCTTCTGCATCACTACAATATGGCCTTTGATTGCGTCCCGGATCATTTCGAGCGCCTCTTCGACGGTTTCGCCTTGTGATGCACATCCGGGCAGAGAAGGGCATTCAATCCAGTAACCGCCGTCCTCTGTCTCCGGGTAGAGAATGACGGCGTATCTTTTGCCCTTCACAGTAACCTCGTACTTCTTTTCTTTTTGTAAGGCAACTATTTCGCCCTTGAGGTCTTCCATAATTTCTCCCAAGGCGAGGGAAAAGACAAGCTGTCCGCGATAAACAAAATAGACATGCCCAGCACGACAATGCCCCTGGCGACATCGGCGACGATCTC
>JARRLT010000059.1:0-10012 GCA_037386725.1 Promethearchaeota archaeon | reverse complement strand
ATAGAATTTGCAACAACAGGTTCCTATGAAAGCGATAATGATAAAATAGATAAAATTTCTGAAAGTAAAGAAGATTATAGGGTATTTGCAGAACAAATCTTTGCTAAAGATGGATTACAGGTTGTTGAAACAACAGGGCATGACCTATCAAATGAAAAGATCGAAATATCTGCGGTAATTAAGGCTGAAAGTCCAAAAGCCATCCTAATTATGTTGGAGGATCAAAAAGAATTTTGGATCCCTAAAAATACTATTTATTCCAATTTTAATTCGCATAATAAAAAAGATTTTCAAAATCCTCTTATTATTAATGTATTTCTATTTAGTATCAATTTGGTTTTGTTTATTCTAAAATTAGTTTTTTCTTTCCTCACAAATAGTTTAGCTCTCCAAGCAGATGCCTATGATACGATAACAGACACAGTTATGGCATTTTCAGCCGTGATAGGCATTCTTTTTACCCTAAAAAGTCCTACTGAAAAATACCCTTATGGATATTATAAAATTGAGAATATTATAAGCCTAATTATTTCTCTTTTTCTTTTTTTGACTGCTTATAATATAATTCGGGATTCAATCCTTAAAATAATCGCGTTTTTCAATGGAAAACCAAGCCTCCTTTTAGTAACACCTGAAATTGTAGCGTTTTTAATCATCTTTTTAGTAATTTCAATATCTATTACTTTATACCTTAAAATTATAGGGAAAAAAAGTGCATCACCAATAATTAAGTCAGAGGGGGATGAAAAATTATTTGATAATTTAATTTCTCTTTCAGTTCTTATTGGGTTTATAGGTGCATATTTTGGTCTCTTTTTCTTAGATACATTTATCGGATTATTTATCGCATTTTTTATTATTAAAGGAGGTTATGATATTTTCTTATCCTCTGTTAAACCATTATTGGATGCCGTTATCGATTTCAATAAAAGAAGTGAATTATATGACCTAATCATAAAATTTCCAAGAGTGGAGAAAGTTAAAAGTTTAGAAGTAAGATCCTATGGTAAGTATATATTTGCAGAAACTGAGATTCTCTTAAATAAAGATTTACATATTTCTAATATAGATTTATTGAAAGAAAAATTAATAAATAAAATTAAAGAGAAATTTCCTGAAATCTTTAAGGTTGTTATTCTCACATCAACTATGGAGAAAGAAGTTCATAAGATAACAATTCCCTTGGAGAATAATAATGGGGTGAATTCAAAAATATATGACCATTACGGGGAAGCTCCTTACTTTGCTATTATCTTATTTCAAGATAATCAATTTACTAAACTTGAAGTTTTAACAAATAAATTTAAAGAGGAAGAAAGAAGAAAGGGAATTCTTGTTTCTGATTGGTTAATTTCTTTAGGTATTCACAAGATATACTTAAAGACAGAATTAAGAAAGGGCCCTAAACTGATTTTTGAAAATAGTTTTATCCAAATTGTCCAAACTGATGCTAATAATTTAAAAGAAATAATCGAAGAAGAAGTTTCTAATTCTTAATCAAATGCATTATTAATTAAAATTAATTATGTTACCAGTATGACTCAAGATCTGTCAATCGAAATTCTTAGAAAAATGGCAAAGAATGTATACTTTGAAGTAAGAGATTTAATTGGAACGAAAGAGGGAGCAAAGAGACTTCAAAAAGGTGCAGGAGGTGACATTTCTATGAAAATTGATATTCTCGCGGAGAATACTATAAAAAAGTACTTAAATGACCATCACATCAATATCCTTCTCATTAGTGAAGAAATTGGCCAGAAATATATTGGAGATGATGAGAAAATTGAAAATAACACAGATAAATTAATTGTTGATCCTATAGATGGATCAAACAATTCTTCTCGAGGAATACCCTTTTATAGTGTATCTATTGCTTATGCTAAAGGTGAAAGATTTGACTCTATTGAAAAAGCAGTTGTTCTTGATTTAAATACTGGAAATCTTTTTTGGGCCGAAAGAGGGAGAGGTGCATATTACGAGAATAAAAAAATAAGTGTTTCCGAGAATAACATTTCTGATCGATTAATTTTTGAAATTGATTTTTATATGTGGAATTTTAGGAGAAAACTTAAAAAGTATTCTTCAATTTTAAAAAAATTATATCGAATTCGAGTTATGGGAAGTGCTGCTTTAAGTTTGTGTCTTTTGGCCAAAGGCAGTATTGATGGTTATATGAATTTCAAGAAAGGATCAAGAATAGTGGATTATGCAGCTGCCTTTCTAATTTTAAAAGAAGCAGGGGGTGAAATATTCTCAATTAATGGAGAAGAGATTAATTTCAATTTAGATATGGAGTTAAAAGTACCTTTAGTTGCTTCCAATGCAAAAATTTCAAAAATTCTAAAAGAAGAATTAAAGAAAATAAATAACTAATTGGTTCATTCATTTTGGTAAAACTTATGTTTCTGAGAAATCTTCATTTGTTAAAAAGACTTAAATTAAACTTTAATTTAAAGGCATAATTCTTAAAATCAATGGAGAGATTAAAACGTGAATTTTTCATAAGGAAAGCAGACATAGTGGCTAAAGATTTAGTTGGACGTTACTTAATACGAGAAACAAAAAATTCGAAAATAATTGGGAAGATAATTGAAACCGAAGCCTATCTGGGTCCTGAAGATAAGGCATCTCATTCTTATAATTATAAAAGGACAAAAAGAACAAAAACTATGTTCGAAAAGCCAGGGACAAAAAAATCGACCTGTAAAGATTGGAAAAAATTTTAAAAATCTAATTGATGGACCAGGAAAACTTTGCATTGCTTTTGACATCACAAAGGAAAAATTTAATGGTAAAGATTGTTGTAATTCTCAATCCAAACTATATTTTACTCATGGAGAAGAAGTCGATGAAGAGAATATTAATGTTGGGAAGAGGATTGGAATCGATTATGCTGAAGAACATAAAGATCTTCCTCTAAGATTTTATATTAAGCCTTAGCCATTTGGGTTATTGAGTCAACTAATTTAATTGCAATTTCATAATTAAACTTTTTTTACTTTAAAATAATAATCGTTATCTCCTATACTACAACTTTAATAAAAAATAAGTTATAAATATACGAAAATTAATTTAGTATAATAGGATTAAAATTTTAGAAGGGATATTTTAGAATGAAAGATGCATTAAAATTTTTCCAAGCTTATATTGAAGAAATGATTGAAACAGGAGGAGAAAATCTTCCAAAAACAATTTCTGCTCGACTTGGGGCGAAACTCGCAAGAATTTATAAGAAGAAGGGAATTAATAAGGCGGAAGATGGTCTTAAACAGAGTTATAAAGTTATTAAAGCAAGACCTAAATTTGATATAATAAATAAAAATACTATTGAAGTAACAATAGGACATCGTAAAAGATTTTGTCCAATTGGTGGAAATTTCAAACCAGAAAAAGCAGAAATCATTCAAGAGTCTATATGTAAACCTTACACTCTTGGATTTTTAAATGAATTAAATCCCGATTTTAAATTTAAAGCATTTGTAAAAAAGTGTATAGTAAGAGATAAAGGAAAAGTTTGTAGATATACCCTCCAGAAAGAAAAAACTAATACCTAAATCAAGTAATTATAATAATCATTTTAAATATAATTAAAAACCCGACCCTCGATTACTATCTTCCTAGCCACTACCATCAATAAAGGACCTCCACACCCGGATCTGGAAGCGTGAACAACTCAACTTACGATTGCTCCATCCCTGGCCTGGTCGGTTTCGTTATTATGAACCTATACTTTTCTTACAAAAGGTACGGTTCAGTCGCCCACCATCCAGGCGAATGCTTCGACAGTACTTTATAGTGGGTGACAGTTCTCAAGTAATCTCAAGCCGGACAATTCTGCTTTTGAGCATTTTGCAGTCCACCCAGCATGGGGCTTCAGGTCTGGCCCAAGTAGACCCGTTTTTATAAATGTTTCTAATTTTTTAAATTTTTCTTTTTAGGGCAATTCTTTATAATATTGTCCAGTTATTTCCATTTTCGTAATTTAATTTTTTTAAATTAAAATAAAATATACTTCTGTTTGCAAAGGAACAGTTAAACGAAACTTATTATATCTATTTTAAATCTTAATATTTTAAATGAATCATAAATGAATAAAATTCGAAAAATCTCCCATTATTCACACCAATTTAACATTTAGTTCTATATTTACTCCTTTTAATGCTTTACTAACAGGACATTCCTTTTTAGCTTTATTGGCAATTTTTAAAAATTGTTTTTCATTTATTTGATTCTTTTTATATCTTCAGAATCAAAAGAATTTTCAGAAAACATAACATAGTAAAAACCTACAGGATCTAGTGAAGGTCCTATAGCGGGTTTTACATTTGGAAATAATTCCTTTATAGCAGTTACTAAAATATGAGTGCAATTTGGTTAAATCAATACATCCAAAAATTCGTTAGTATAATCTTTTGAAGAATTAAAAATTGCTTCAAAAAATATTAATCTCATTAAAATTGCAGAGAGACTAATTCAAATTGTTACTTCTATGACCTCTTCACTTAAAATTAATTATTTTTATGTAGCTTTATTATAGAAAGTAAATCTACTAATCCCGAAAAATCAATTGAATCAAGGTTGTCTTTTTCTGGATTCCAACCAAATAAAATTTTTGCGGATTTGCTATATTCAGATACATATTGCTTCATTATAGAAATTTTTTGGTTTGTGTCATCAATAAATTCTACTTCCGGTTTAAAATGGTGAAACCCAAGTCTCACTGATACTTCCTCTGGATTTATACGTATATTCTTCACCCACGCTGATTTTTCTCCAAAAGCGGAAAATATTGTAATACATCCGTCTAATTTTCTAAATTCTAAGGGTGTTCTTCTTATTTTTCCAGTTTTCCACCCTTTAGTCTCTAAAAGTAATATTACCCTGCCAAAACCTAATAAAGGTAAAATTTTCACTCTATAGAGGGGTATCACCAAGTATTTATTTAATTTTTGCCATTTCCTCAGTTTTTTCTTTTGGATTTTATCTGATTTAAAGTGAAAATTATATAATGTAGATCCTGGTCGGGGAATATTTTCTTCATTCAATTCAGAGTTTGTTTTTTGAGTCATTTTTTCCTATAAGGTTAAATATATTAATTTATATCAATTTAAGATTAAATTTTAAATAAATGTATTTGATTATTCACCTAAAAATACTTCATTTTTCTATAAGCTATAAAAAACCTGATTTCTTCTTTGTATTTTGGAGTAAAAATTGAAAAAATCTTGAAAAGTAGAAATGGTGGTTATTTAGATTTTTCTAGATCCTCTCTTTTTGGGCCAATATTAAGGTTTATTTTCATATATTTAGAGAAATCCCTTTTTAAGTTAGGAAATAGATTATTCGAATTTAATTCTCATACATGTATTAAATGTAAATTATGTGAAAAAAGTTGTCCGACAAACGCAATCAGTTTTAAAAATAAACCAAACTTTAATAGCAGTTTATGTATGTTATGCTTCAACTGTGTGAGAAATTGTCCTACTAAGGCTCTCTATTTTAAATTACTACCAAAAGCAGATTACTTTAAGGGACCACATCAGATTAAAGGATTTATTCCTCCAGAGAAGGTTTTAGAAACTCATATTAAATAAATTTGATTGTTTATTAATTTATCTTATTTTAAAATGGGTAATGTTCAATTTTATCAAGTATAAGAATAAAAAAGTTTTAAAATGTTTAAAAATCTTATTTAAAAATTAATCCCAACAATAAAGATCATACGTTGGGTTATCACTAAGCTTTCCATCTTGAATCCATATATTTTGACCTTGTTGGTGTGCTGAAATCGCTCCAGCAATACGTGGATCATGGGTAACAATCACTATTGTCTTTCCATTTTCTGCAAGCCTAATAAGTAAATCAATAATAGATTTTCCAGTTTCTGAGTCAAGATTACCTGTGGGTTCATCTGCTAGTATCACTTTCGGGTCATTGATTAAAGCACGAGCTATTGCAACACGCTGAGATTCTCCTCCGGATAATTTTTTAACTTTACTATGAGTTCTGTTTCCCAAACCAACTAGATTAAGTAATTCTTGAGCTCTCTCTTTGTCTTTTTGCTTTATTCCGTAGGGTATGAGCGGGATTAAAACATTTCCAATTACATCTAAATTTGGGAGTAAATAAAAGCTTTGAAACACAAATCCAATCTGTTCCTTTCTATATTTTGAAAGTTTTCGTTCAGGTAAATTTCCAATATCAATATTATTTACAATAACATTTCCCATGCTAGGTTTATCCATTGCCCCTAAAATGTTTAAGAGTGTGCTTTTTCCGCTTCCCGATGGTCCCATGATTGTTATTATTTTTCCTCGTTCTATATCTAAATTAACATTTTCTAGTGCTTTAATAGTAAACCTATCTTCGCCATAAACTTTACTAACATTTTTTAATGAAATTAAAGACATTTTTATAACCTCCTTATTCTCCTTTTAGAACAACTACCGGTCTAACACGTGCAGCTTTAATACCGGGATAAAGACCTCCTAGAATCCCCAATCCAAGTGCATAAGCAATAACTTGTAATAGATTGGGAATTGTAATTTTTGCTGAAGATATCCCGAAGGGACTAGAACCACTACTTAAAAAGAAAATAAATAAAGTTCCGATTGCCAATCCAATAAATGCTCCTAAAAGACCAAGTGTTAACGATTCAATAATCACATTAAGAAAAATGTGTCGATTTTTCCATCCTGTTGCTTTAAGAATGGCAAATTCCTTTAATCGTGAGGTTACGGACATTAGTTGAGTTACGATAATGGCCATTCCTCCTGCAATTACAGTAATTAAACCTATTATAGTGGCAAAGCTATCAAATATGGAAAATGTATCTTCGATAGATTCTAAAAAAGCAGCTAAAGAAAATGCTGTGAGAAACGTAGGAGAATACCCTCCACCTTTGGAATAATCATTTATTTTTTCCACATAATTCTTTGTTGCTTGAGTGGTTTCAACATTAAACCTTAAATATATTGCGGTATAGATTTCTGTAGGTTCTTTAGCTAATTTCAATAGATTCCAAACTGTTTGGATATCTGTATAAATATAATATTCTCTTGGAACAAAAGGAGGGGCTCCTAAATCTTCTTGTGAATAAGTCCCTACAATCTCTAATTTCGATGTATTTATTCCCCCAGGATCTAATTTAATTTCTAAGAAATTTCCAATATCAACGGAAAAGTTTGCAATGTCTATTAACCGAGAATCAATTATTGTCTCATTTACTCCAATATTAAAAAGTCTTCCGTTAATTAATTTAGTAGAAACTCCCCCGTATTTTTGATCGATTGAAATATTTATTCCAATTAGGGTAAGTGTATCTCCTACATTCCTTAATTGACTATTGAAACTAGAAGTAAAATAAACTGGTGCTTGAGTCTCAACATTATGAGCCGAAATTGAATCTCCTACATTAGGTGTATTAAAAATTTTTCCTGGAATAGCTAAAGGAAGATGGCTATTTGCCCCTATTTCATCAGTTTCAATCACTTCAACTAAACCTATAGTCTGTGACAGACTATTTTGAAAATCAGCTCTTACTCCCGCAGTGAAGGATCCAATCACGAAAACAAGCATTAGACCAAAACCAACTCCTAAACTGGCTAAAACAGCTATAGTTTTGTTTCTCAATGCATTCTTAATACTGACTTTGATCATTTTTTCTATCTATCTAAATTTGGTTCAAACTTAAATCGAAGTAAAATTCCTCTAATTTAGAAATTTTACACAATTAGATATTCGTTATTTGATAGATAGAATGAATTTATATCTAACTTTTGATTTTAAAAAATAAAAATAGGATTCTAAAGTTAAAAAAATTATTTTGTATTTAAAGGCTTAGTTTTCCTTTTAAATAAATTATTTCTATTATATTATAATAAAAATTAAGGCTTCTAAAAATAAATATTAAATTGACTTTTCTTATAATCAATTTACTTTTTTGGATAAATATTTCCCATTAAGATAAACATCTTCCATACTCCTGAAAACTAATTATTTATAAAACTCAATTACAAAACGAAATTTCATTTAATCTTCGTCTTCAATCGTAAGAAATTTGTCTCGAATCATCTTTCGTTTTATAATTTTTATAAACTCAGAAGTATCTGGAAAAACATAGGAGATATCATCTCCCTCATCCTCAACTGTTATTTCCTTGTAAAATCTTTCCTTAACTTTTTCATTTAAATCATTTACATACATAAGTGAATAAATTATAAATTCTAACAAAAATGAGAACAATATCTCGATATTACAATAATTAAGACCAATTTTTCTGATTTTTTAAAATTCCATTAATTAAATACCACAATTTTAACTTATTTTGAATATTGAATTTAATTGAGGTTTTAGTAATGCCGGAAAATGAAGATATTGTATATTTAGATGCGAAAACACTTGAAAATTTTATGAGAGATGTGTTTATTGGATTAGGTGTCCCAGAAGAAGATGCAAAAATCATCGCTGAGGTATTAATTACTTCTGATATACGGGGAATAGATACTCACGGAGTTCAAAGATGTAAGATGTATTATGATAGAATCAAACAAGGTATTTATGAAGTTAAGACTAAGATAGACGTGGTTAATGATGGCCCTACAACGGCACTTTGGGATGGGAATTCTGGCATGGGACATGTTATAGCTTATAAGGCAATGAAAGAAGCAATTTCAAAAGCAAGAAAGTATGGATTAGGCGCGGTAGCGGTACGAAATTCTACACATTTTGGAATCGCTGGATATTATTCCTTAATGGCTATTAAGGAAGGAATGATTGGACTAACAACAACAAATGCAAGACCGTCAATTCCTCCAACATTTGGGGTTGAACCAATGCTTGGAACTAATCCATTAACCTTTGGAGCTCCAACAGATGAAGAATTTCCATTTTGTTTAGATTGTGCTACTTCAATTATTCAGAGAGGAAAAGTCGAATTATATGAACGATTAGATAAAGATATTCCCGAAGGTCTTGTAATTGATGATGAAGGAAAGACCATGAGAAAACCATCAAAAATACTTGAGAAAATGCTAGAACGAAAGGCAGCCCTATTACCGTTGGGAGGTCAAGGAGAAGAAAAATCTGGATATAAAGGTTATGGTTATGCGACCATAGTAGAGTTATTATCGGCTGCACTACAAGATGGAATTTATTTAAGAGATACCTTGGGGATTGAAGAAGGAGGACAAAAAAGGTTGAAAGTAGGTCATTTCTTTTTGGCAATAAATGTCGAGAGTTTTCTCCCTGTTAACACTTTTAAGGAGACCGCGGGGAATATTATGAGAGGTTTAAGAAGTGCCAAAAAAGAACCTGGAGCAAAAGAGATATTTACAGCGGGGGAAAAGGAATTTAGAATTGAGAAAGACCGAAGAGAAAAAGGAATTCCGATAAATAAAAGTATACAGAATGATATTAAATTACTTATTGAATCCAGAAATAATTACTACGCGAGAAATGCTGTCCCCGTATCAAGCAACGGATTCTATTGGGATTTCAAAGTTGAAACTGATAATCCTGATCAGTTATTCAATTTAGTAATCAGCAGAATCTCCTCACTTCCGGATAAATTCAATATCTGGGGAGTCGAGGCACCTTCATCCGAAGAAGGCACTGATATTCCTGCAGAGGGTATCTGGAGAAAAACCCTGTTGAATACTACTTTTTATACATTTGATCTTGAAAGATACCTGATGACCCCGGATTATAAATCAGTCCGCGATCTTGCAGCTAATGCACCCTATGATCAGATATATATCCTTGTTAATTCAAATAAATACGGGGGCGGCGCTATATATAACTACTATTCCGTTTGCGTAAGTGGCAACATTTTCAGTGATTATGTATTTTCTCATGAATTCGGGCACGGGTTTTCATTCCTTGCTGACGAGTATTATACATCGGATGTTGCGTATAACGATTTTTATCCCCTGGATGTTGAACCTCTTGAACCAAACATTACTACTCTCGTAGATTTTGATAAAAAATGGAAAGACATGGTTGATAAAAATAC
>JARRLT010000058.1:3445-20664 GCA_037386725.1 Promethearchaeota archaeon | reverse complement strand
GGAGGAGTCAGAGTCCATGGTTCACGTTTGGCTGGAAGACGAACCGCAGGGGTTTTCCCACGAGGCGCATAGCTCCTGCCATGTTGACTGTCATTGCAAAGACCGGTTTCATCGCCCCATTGAATTTCGGCACCTTCTTGCTTTGCTCTTTTAGAGATGACAGGATACTGATCATCCAACCATTTCTTAACAGCTTTAGGATTCTGTTCATAGGCCTTTCGCAAGGGTTTTTGAGGAGTAAATCCCCAGCGCTTCAAATATTCGCCAACTGTTCTGATCGGCATCTCAATGGACCACAGCTGTTTGATCAATTGCTGTACGGCAATGCGAGTCCACAATGCAAAGGGAAGCTTGAGCTGATCCGGGCACTTGTCTTGAATCAACTTTTTCAAATGCTTTTCCTGATCCAGATCCAAGGTGCGAAATTCACCAAGCTTGCGCCCCCTTTTCTTTGTCTTTATACCTTTTTTACCCTCCCTTTCATATTTTTTGTACCACGTACAAATAGTGGTTCGAGAAACGGAGAGGACTTCCTCAATTTCTCTGTACTTTTTCCCGGCCTTGCGAAGCCGAATGGCCTGATACCTGATTTGCTCTTGTACTTCTTTCTTAAGCTTTCTACCGTCTATTTTTTCCATGCCATGTGGCATATCATATTTTATAGAAAAATACTATTTATTAATCTGATAAAACTGATCTTCAAATTGACTTTTTCCTTGGTATTTCTTCATGAAAAGGAGAGGTGCTTTATCAATATTTTTAAAGATATATGATGGTACATTGATTCCCGCTTCTTTCAATGCTTTTTCTACTTCTTCATTAGATGGAGGGCATCCTTTGATGGGATATAGCTCTCTAATCTCGGGATGATCTTTATTTTTAACATACTGGCACTGTCCTAATAAGATTGTTTTCTTGTGCCCAGTAGGTTCCATAACCTTTCCAGTCAATACTTCAATATCATCGAAGGGTTCTCCTTTCCATGCTTGCTTGATTGCCATGAGAATAACACCATTGTAAAAACTACAAAATGTACACATAGTTTCATCATACTTGCGATAACTTATTCCCTCAACACCATCTCGAGCATAGGAAAGGGGTAAAGTATCATTCTTCTCATATATAAATTCCCATTCATGAGGTTTTGCCATTTCTTCTATAGATCTCCCTTTAATTTCAATATCAGAGAAATTCATAGGCCGATCTCTGTCTTTACTCGCTTGAATAAGATATGGTACCTCTTCTGGTTCAATTCCTAATAACTTTGATCCAACTAGATCTGCAGAAAGGATATCATTTGAAGCAACCAATATATTACTTCTATGTGCTCTTCCATCGAAAGTTGGTCCTCTTTCGAGAGAATAAATTCCATCAATTATTGTAAAACACGGAGGTATTGCATTTGCTAGTTGAGCAACATTAAAATGTAAATTAAATTTGGGATCAGAACCATGAAATTTTTTCCTTGAAGGAATATTAATTAAACCCTTAATATTTTTAATACCCAAACTCACCACGCATTGAGCATGGGTTTTAAGTACGGGAATGTCAATTAAATAATCTGAATGAAGCATATCAGAATTCATTTTGGCTGTTAATCCTTCAGTTAGTTCAACTTTTTCAAATGGACGCCGAAAAGTATCATAAATCTTAACACCATATCGTTCTTTTAGAAGATTATATCCCAACTTTTCAAAGGCATCTTGGGGTGTTTCTTTATCTTTAGGGTCATCAGTAATTATCCCTTCTCCTATTGTTATATCTTCAATTCCTTGTTCATTGAGCAGTTTAACAATATCTTCGACAACTCTTGAAGTAGTTATAACCCCCCATTTTGGAAAATCGCAGTATCGATTCCAATATACCACATTTGGTTTTATAAAAACTTTATCCTCTTTATTGAGATTTTTGAATCCGCCTGCTAATTGTACAGCTTTTTTAACAGACTCAAGCGGTTCTTTATATTCTGTAATTGAAACAACAAACTTTTCCATATGACTTCATACTCATTTAAATGCTTAGTTAAAATTCTTTTATATTTAATATTGAATTTTATAAGTATAAAAATATATTTGGATATTTCAAAAGGTTTGACACTAAAGTAACCTTTTATTTTAATTTAGATTTCCACTCCTTTCTTAATAGACCCATTATTACCCTATCGTGATATTTTCCATTTATAAAAATTGCTTGACGTTTCCTACCTTCTTCAATAAATCCCACCTTTTTGTAGGATTTAATTGCTCGATGATTGAATTCAAAACATTCAAGTTCGATTCGGTGTAAATTGAGAGTACTAAATGAGTATTCGACAAGCAAGCTCATAGCTTCCGTTCCATAACCTTTATTATGATAATCTTTCTCTCCGATCAAAATCCCCACAACCCCTATTTTGTCTTTCCAATTAATCGTTATCCCACAATTTCCAATTAATTTATTATCGTCTATTGTGAGAATTGAAAATAGGATATGGTTTTCTCGATTTTTTAAGTTAAGATACCAATCTTCTTCCTCTTCTCTACTTAATGGTCGATAAATGAGCAAAAACTGCTGAATTTCTGTATCATTTATCCACTCTAAATACTTTTCAATATATTCTTTATTCACAGAGGTTAGTTTAACTAAAATAATCCATATTGAAAAAAGGGAAAAAAAGTTTGATATCAGGTTTTCAAGTTAAAAATTTAGACCTTAGAAAGTGATACCTTTTTTTCTTGCTAGAAATTTAATTCCTTCAAATGATCCAATACAAATAAGTGAAATCAAAAAACAAATAAACCAGTCTAATCCAGTTAAGAACATAAACGAAAAATTAAATCCCGCGTTCGCTAAATATACTTGAACATTTGGAATATACATAAGCATTATAAAAAGAGCGAATAATAACCCAGTTAAATAAAACATAAATTTGTTTCTATCTTCTATTAAGCTTTTAAGTAATGATTTATTTGGACGTCGTATTTGAAAAACTAAAAAGGATTCACAAAAGAATAGCGTTACCATAAGCATTGTAAGCGTTTTTGCTATCCTTAGTGTTACTGGTGAGACAGCACCAGAATATAGGTAATAATTATTCAATGGACCAAAATTATGATTTTCTGGAAATACGGGATATGCACCCGTAATTGTTATAAAATAAGTTACTAACATACTTATTGTGAGCAATCCACCGAAGATTAATAATAAATAGACTATTCTTTTTGATAAAATTTCTTCAGAATCTCTAGGTTTATATTTCATAACATCATTTGAAATAGTATCGAAAGTTAATATTAAACCAGGCAAACTATGGAGGGTAATAGCTAGGAAAATCCATTGGAGATAAAACTCTTGATCTAAAAAATAAGGAAGATCTAATATAACAGCTAAAATAAATTGAACTATACCTTCAAATAAATTTATACAAATATAGAAAAAGACAACCGCTCGTATCTTTGAGAAAATACCTCTTCCTTGATGAATCCCAGTAACTATTGAATTAAATGAATCATCTGATATAACCATATCTGCAGCTTCTTTTGCTACATCAGTGCCTTGAATCCCCATTGCAAGCCCTGCATCAGCCATATTTAAAGCTAAAGTATCATTTACACCATCTCCTGTCATTGCAACAACTCTCTTCTTCTCTTGATATCTCTTTATAATATTTTCTTTATGTTTTGGAGAAACTCGGGCGAAAACTTTTATCCTTTTAAAATCATCCCATGACTTCACATTTTCTATATCTTTTCCTTCCACTACTAAGTCAGACTCATTTTTGATAATAGCTATTTGTGAAGCGATTGCTTTTGCTGTTGCTGGAGAATCTCCTGTAATCATTACGATATCAATGCCTGCTTCATGACATTGCTCCACAGATTGTCTTACTCCTTCCCGAGGAGGATCTAATATAGTTACAAAACCATTATAAACCATTTCTGATTCAAAATTTTCTCTATCATCATCAGAATGTGGGGGGAGCATAAAATAATCTTTATAACATAAGCTAAGTATCCGATATCCTTGATTTGCATACTCATTTACATTTTTTAGAACTTCATTTCTTTTTTCTTCAGTAAGCTCCACTTCAGTTCCATTATAAACAATTTTCGAACATAACGGTAAAATTATCTCAGTCGCTCCTTTTGTAAAGGAATAAAATTTTTCTTCTTTTTGATAAATTTTAGTCATTCTCTTTAAAGAAGAATCAAAGGGAAATTCCTTAATTTCTTCATATCCTTCTAATAGATAATCTCCCATAATTTTTTGAAATAATACAACTAAGGCACCTTCTGTAGGTGAACCTATTACTTTCCATGTATCAATAATTTTAGAAGCTCTTCTTCCCGTTCTTACTTCCGATTTTACTAAAGCTGAGTTATTGTTAAGGAAACCTCCTAAAATCAATAATTTTAAATGGGGAAAATCTTCAATGTGTTTTACAAACTCTGGATTTTTTGGATCATCCATTAAAATTACGTTTCCTTCAGGAGTATAACCACTTCCAGTAACCTTGAAAATTGAACCATTTGACCATATAAATTGGACAGACATTTGATTTTTAGTCATAGTTCCTGTTTTATCTGAACATACCACGCTAACACGACCTAAACTGTCAACAGATGCTAGATTTCTGATAATTACTCCTTTTCGAGCCATTACTAAAACACCAGTCAATAACACAATAGTTACTAATAAAGGAATGTTTAAAGGTAGTATATCCAAGGCGGAATTTAGACTCTTTACGAAATTTAATCGTAAAAATCCACTTCCGACCCATACAATAATTAGGGTAATAAACCAGAAGACCACAACTGCTAAACCTAACCATTTACCAAAATTATTCATTTTTTTCCTAATTGGTATTTCACTGGTTCCTGCAGCCTCCAAACTCTGAGAAATTTTCCCAATTTCAGTATTTGGACCTGTTTTTACCGCAATTGCTTTTCCATTTCCAGTTGTTATATAAGTCCCATAAAAAACCATATTTTTCCGATCTGCTATTGGAAGATCTTCATTATTAAGAACTTTTTCATTTGATATCTTTTTAATCGGTTCGGATTCTCCTGTAAGTGATGCCTCATTAACTTCTAAATTGGAGGAATTAATTAGTCTTGCATCTGCAGGAATTTTGTCTCCTTGTTTTAAAGATAATAGATCTCCTAATACTACTTCTTTAGTAGAGATCTCTTTTTTTACACCTTCTCGAACTACAGTTGTTGTAGGTGCTGATAATTCTTTTAAAGCCTCAAGTTTTTTGGTGGCTCTATATTGTTGAACTATTGCTACTAAACAATTTAATCCCACAATACCTAAAGTTAGACTAATAAATAAAGTATTTTTACTCCCGCCAAAGAAACTTGCTATAAAAAGGATCAACGCTCCAACTAAATAAATAACAATCAACCAATTAAATAAGGGAGCAAGATATATTTTTATAAATCCTTTCGAAACTTTTGGAAGTTCGTTATAGCCATATTTTTCAAGTCTTTGTGTCACTTCTTCTTGAGATAAGCCATTGTTTGGATTTGTTTCAAATTCTTTATAAATTTGATTTAAATCCATTTTATAGAATTTTTCAGTCATATATTATCGTCCAAGAGTTTTTTTGCTAAATTATTTGTAGAACGAAAAATAATTAAAGTTTATAATAACACTATAATAACTTTTGTTTAAAAAGTTATAGCTCATCTCTATATTCATCATTAAACTTAATAATTCTCTTTTAAAAGGGATTAATTAGAAATATATATGCTTTTTTCTCGCATAAAATTTAAAAATCTCTATTCCGAATATACCTGGTAAAGCAAATAAAACGCATATTAACCAATCTGTTAAAGAGAGAAACATAAAATTTAGTTGAAAATTAAGTCCTAAAACATCATTAATGGCATAATTAAACCCATAAGAGAACATAATAACTAGAATATGTAGAGAGAGTGTGAAAATACAAACTCCGAGTAAGGTACGTGAAACTTCTTCTTTAAAACTTTTAATAATTGATTTATTAGGTCTTCTAAAACTCCATATAAAATTGGTTTCTAAAATATAGATTGTAGTTATAAACATTGTTCTGGACTTTTGATTTATTAAATCTTGAAGGGAAGATCCGGCGGGGATATAACTTAAAATTGGATTTGTATTCCATCCATTCAAGGGAATTATTTGATTTCGTGTAAGTTCTAAAACTAATACTAAGCCCAATCCCATTAAAAATGCTTGAATTAATAACATTATCCACATATTTTTGTTTAATATTTCTTGCTTATTTCTGGGAGGATCTTTCATTATATCTTTAGGTTGGGTATCAATAACAAGAGCTAAAGATGGAAGTGAGTGAACTACTCCGAATATATAAAAATGCTGCCAATTTGAACTAAAAAGGGTAAATGTTGGAATAAATTCATATCCAAAAAATATTGTTGCTTCCATTATATTCAGACAAATAAAAAAATATATAATGATGCGGATTTTTGCAAATAATCCTCTTCCGATTCTCACTCCTTTTTCAATAGATACAAAATTATCATCTGTTATAACCATATCTGCAGTTTCTTTTGCTACATCAGTTCCTGTTATACCTAATGCTATCCCTGCATCAGCTTTTTTTAGAGCTAGCGAATCATTAATTCCATCTCCAGTCATCGCTACAATTCTTTTATTTTTTTGGTATCGATCGACAATAATTTCTTTATCTGAAGGTTCGACTCTCGCAAAAACAGAAGTTTTCTCAAAATTTACTTCACTCAAATTAGCAATTCCATTACCTTCAGTTACCAAATCGCCCTCCTTAAAGATCTCCATTTGCTTGGCAATAGTTTTGGCTGTATTTGGGTGATCTCCCGTAATCATTACTACTTTAATACTCCCAGCTTGACATTGATTAACAGCTTCTTTTACACCTTTTCTTGGAGGGTCTAAAATTGAAACAAAACCTAAAAAAATTAGTGATTTTTCTATATCTTCCCTTTTTTCATCATTAAAATTATTAATTTCTTTATAAGCAATAGCCAAAGTTCTATATCCTTCTTCTGCTTTAATCTTAACTAAATTATTAATATTATCTTTCTGAGGATTAGTAAATTCATTAACAATACCACTTGTTTCAATTTTTGAGCAAATAGGGATTATTCGTTCTGGAGCTCCTTTTGAATAAGCTATTATTTTATTAATATCATTATCTAGTTTACAAATTGTTGTCATTCTCTTTATTTTTGAATCAAAAGAGAATTCAGTAATTATAGAATATTTCTTTCGTATATCAAAAGGAATATACTCTGCTTTCTCAGATAAGACTAACAGAGCGGCTTCTGTGGGAGATCCTAAAGCTTTTCTAATAGCTTTTTCTCTTTCTTTCCCTACATGAACTTTTACATCTTCATATACAAGTTTTGCATTATTATTTACCACAATTGAGTCTACAAACCTTTCCAACGTTGGAGAATGATTTTTTAAAATTTTGTTATTATTATATATTTTTCCTTCTGGTTCATAACCAGTACCTGTTACAGAATATTCTTTTTCGTTTATCCAAAATTTTTCAACAGTCATTTCATTTTTTGTAATAGTTCCCGTTTTATCAGAGCAAATTACAGAAACTCGCCCTAAAGATTCAATAGCAGATAAATTTTTTATGATTACTCCGCTCTGAGCCATATTTAGGACTCCAGTTAATAATACTAAGGTGACTAATAGTGGTAAATTTACAGGCAACACATTCATAGCTCTTAAAATAGAGTTAGTAAGTGCCGTATTAATATTTGGAAGAGTAAAAATATTTTGAATATCTAATAAAGTCAGTTTGTATATTATTAAGATAGTTAAACTTATTATTACAATAACCCCTAAAATATAACCAAGACGGTTTAATTTTTTAGTAAGTGGAATATCTTCTATTGTACCCATTTCGTTTAGACTACTAGAAATCTTTCCAATTTCAGTATTTTCTCCAATAGATGTGACTAATACTTTTGCTCTACCGGTATAAACATATGTTCCCATAAATACTATATTTTTTCGCTTTTGAATTGGAATATTTACATCTGTTAACACTTCACTTATCTTTTCTATAGGTTGACTTTCACCTGTAAGAGGCGCCTCATCAATAGTGAGATTCATTTCATCAACAATTCTACCATCAGCTGGAACTTTTGACCCTTGACTTAAAAGGATAATATCTCCTGGAACAATTTCTCTTGAAGGAATTTCTATTTGTTTACCTTCTCGTATAACAATAGATTTTAATGCCGCAATCATTCTTAAAGATTCTAATGCCTTTTGAGCCCGAAATTGCTGGAATATCGCGGTAAGAGAATTTATAAATACAACCACAAAAGTAATGATTGTTTCTCCAGGCGAACCCAAAATTACTATAACTATACCAGAGACTAAGAGAATGAGGATAAGAAAATTGAAAAGAGGTGCAAGGTAAATTTTCCAAAGAGATTTTTGTACCTTTGGGAGTTCATTAAATCCATAAAGATCGAGCCTTTCTTGAATTTGACTCCCTTTTAAACCATTTAATAAATCTGTTTCAAATTTAGCTTCTATTTCGTTAATAGATTGATTATAATAAGTTTGCCTATTTGTTAAAGATTTTAACATAATTTATTTTAAAGGAAGATAGATTGAAATTATAATTATCATATAATTTAAATTTAAAAAAATTAACTTTAAAAGGAATTTAATTATTTAATTAAAAATAAAAGAATTTAATTAAAAATAATTCTATTTTTTGAAAATTAAGGATCCCCTAAAATTTCTATTAGCATATGATATTTTTTCCTAATAGTTGTACTTGAAAATTTAGTAATATCCTCAATACGACTCTGGATAAATATCTTGTCTGTTTTCTCATTTAAAGTTTGTCCAATATAATATATTAGTCCCGCTGTAAATGCTTTGTAATTTAGATTCTGTAAATATTTATAATCAATTTTGTCTAAAAGTTTGTCTGCTAGAAGTTGCATTTCAATCTTTATCTTGTTAAATTCCGATTTATTGTTAAAATATTCTTTAACTTCCTCAAAAGGAATATCATTTAAATTTTTCTGAAATAATATCTTTATTTTCTCCTTTATCTCTTTTTCGATTTCATTCTTACTCACTGATTTCTCTTTCCATTTTTTCTCAGTTTTTAAAATTTTTAACATCGCATTATTTAGCATTTTTTTATTGATTTTGTGCCCTAATTGATTTGCTGCATCAATAAATTCTTCAATTCTAACATTAGTTGTGTCCTTAATTTCCATCCATACAATAGCCAAGAAAATTATAACCATATTTTGATAGGTTTTTCGATGAATCCTATTATATTTAAGATATCGATCTTTAATTTCACTATATTTCACTTGATCAATATTTAATCCAATTCCAAAACCTTTTAGGAGTTCAATAGTTTTTTTCTGTTCAGTGAAGTTTGTTTTGTAATCGCGAAACCATTTTTGAAGAATTTTGATTTTATCATATTTTTCCTTTATTTTAGGATCTTGTTTTGCTCGATTATCTTTTATTCTAATCCTGCGTTCATAATCTCTCTGACTATCATCGTAATATTGAGTTTGATCATAGGCATCTTTTTCAAATGCGACATTATCATCTAAAATTAAGCCGCAATCTTGACAGACAAAAAATCCGCCCTCTTGTTTTATATTATTGTGTGGGCATTTATTCTTCTTCTTATTACTTCTTTTTTCTTGGTTATTTTGCAAAAAAATCAATTTATCTTTTTAATAATTAAACTGAATGATAATGAGGTCTAGGTTATTAAATCTAAAATCATTTTGAATGGTTTAATGGAAAATATAAATTATATAATAATTTCATTGACTCAAAATCAAATATATGATAATTTATTTTTTTGGATTTATGAAATTTTTAATTTGAATTTTTCGAAAATTACTTTAAGCGCATTATGGATAATTCAAGTTCTTTTTAGTTCTATTCAAGTAATCTTTGGAATTTTAATTATTAGATTTTCAGTAAAAAATAAATTAGGAGATTTAGATTTAGCAAAATATATCCTCATTTTTGGGTTTTTCATCCTAATTTTTATGATTGTGAAAATGGAATTATTTTATATGATTTCTAACTCCAAAATCGTTATTAATACAAATACCCTTATTTTGCAGAAAATTTTTTACAGTCAAGGATATATTCCTTTTTATGGGTTATTGATGTGGATTTTTTATTTAATGGCTGCGTGTTATTTATCTGTTCTAGGAATGATATTAAGTGGTTCAGCTTTAGCTTGGATTTTGAAAATAGAGAAAAGGGAAAAAGAAAAAGAAGAAAGAAATTCTCATGAGGAAGTTCTTAATTAAAACATTTACTTTTTAAATAATTTAAATTAAAATATTTCTTATCATTACTCCTATTATATCTATTAATTAATTAAGAATTAGGTGTTGTAAATGGATTTTTATGATGTAATAAATAAAAGACGAAGCTATCGTCAATTTGAGTCAAAAACTCCAGAGGCTGATAAAGTAGAAAGAATTTTGAAAGCTGCTCAAAAAGCTCCGACTTGGGCCAATTTTCAAGGAGTTGAATATATCGTTGTTAAGGATCCTGAAAATGTTAAAGCCCTTTGGAAAGCGATTAACCAAAAAACAAAATTTCAAAATGCACCAATGTTTATTGTAGGCTTAATCGATGAGGACAATTCTGGAAAGAATAAAAATGGAGAAAAATACTATCCCGTTGATTTCGGAATATGCTTTGAACATTTAATTTTGGCTGCTACGGCAGAAGGGTTAGGTACATGTTGGATCGGATGGTTTAAAGAACTAAAAATTAAAGAAATATTAAATATACCTAAGAGATATCACGTATTGGCAATTTCTCCGTTAGGCTATCCAAAGAAATTAAAAAATGAAGTAAAAAATAGAAAGCCTATTGAACAGATTGTTCATTATGAAAAATTTTAGTTTTTTCTTTATTTTTAACTATTTTTTATTTATAATTTTAATTGGTAAAATAAAAATAAGATACTTTAATTAATTCCTAATATGAAGCTTGTAAGAATCGATGTAAAAGAAGATTCAGTTAGATTTGAAGATATACAAGAGGATTCAAAATATTATTATTGCTAATGGACTTCTTTCAGGGACTCCCTTTCCTAATTCTGGAAGATCATCTGTCGGGGCTAAAAGTCCCTTGACGGGAGGAATTAAAGAAGCGAATGTGGGTGGAAAACCAGGAATTATGTTAGCTTCTCATGGTATTAGAGCACTCGTATTTGAAAATGTGAATAATATTCTTAAATTGATTATTATTGATGAAAATGGGATTAATATCGAATCTGCTGAAGATTATAAACATCTAGGAAATTATGAACTTCATAAAATATTCATCGAAAAGTATGGAAAAAATATTGGTATTTATTCTATTGGTCCAGCTGGTGAATATTTATATAGAAATTCTTCTGTTGCAGCAAATGATCTTGAAGGATATCCTAGTAGACATGCTGCAAGAGGCGGTTTAGGAGCTGTTATGGGTTCAAAAGGTATAAAAGCTATAATTATAAAACCTTCTGAAAAATCAAAAGTCAAAATCAAAAATTTACAAAAATTTAGAGAAATTACGAAACCATTTACTAAAGAATTAGCAACTTCAAGAAAAACATTTTCAATCTATGGTACTCCATTATTAGTAAATGCTATGAGTCAATATGGAGGATTACCAACTAGAAATTTTCGTGCTGGATCCTATGAAAGAGTAGAAGATATTTCGGGAGAAAAGCTTCATGAAATGGTTACTCAACGTAATGGCAAAAAGAGGATAGCTTGTAGTCCTACATGTGTAGTTAGATGTTCTAACCTGGTGGTTGATGAAGAAGGAAATCACATAACATCAAGTTTGGAATATGAAACTATTGCTTTGAATGGATCAAACCTTATGATTGATGATTTAGATACATTAGCCAAAATTGATCATATGTGCGATGACTCTGGTATAGATACAATCGAATTTGGAGCAACTATTGGAGTAGCAATGGATAATAATAAGATCAATTGGGGCGATTCCAAAAAGGTTTTAGAAATTTTGAGTGAAATTAAAAACGGAACTGAGAATGGACGACTTTATGGAAACGGGGTAGTCCATCTAGCTAATAAAATTGGTGCTAAGCGTGTGCCACATGTAAAAGGACAAGCAATTTCCGGATATGACCCCCGTGTGTTTAAAGGGATGAGTGTTACTTTTGCAACCTCCCCTATGGGAGCAGATCATACCGCAGGAGCAGCAATTGCTGGAAGGAAAGCTGATAATAATAAAGATTATGGAGAATTAAAAGAAGATAAAAATAAGCTAGACCTTTCATATGAATTACAAGTTTACACTGCAGTTTTAGATTCTCTTGGAGCTTGTTATTTCATTGGACCAAGTTTTCAGATAATGGAACTTGTTGCGAAAGCATTGAGTGCAATGTATGAGAAGAATATATCCCAACAACAAGTGATAAATATTGGTAAAGATATTTTAAAAACTGAACTTAACTTTAATAAAAAAGCAGGAATATCACCAGATCGTAATGAATTACCAAAATTTTTCAAAGAAGAATCTTCAGATCCCTTTGATCTTAAGGTAACCTTGCCAGATCAAGAATTAAATACATTTTGGAAAAGATTAAATGGGATTTAATTTATATTATTTTTATGAGTGTATATTGCAATATTTGTGGTTTTGAATTGGAAGAAGATGAGGAGGGTTTTTATTTCTGCCCCCAATGTAATCAATTTAGTTATTTTTCTTGAAATATAAATTTTCTTTAAATATATTATGATTCTAATTTTAGAAAAGTCTCCAAAGCAATATTTACTTCCATTTCAACAACACTTCGATATAAATCAGAATTCATCCAAGGTATTTTCCAGCCCTTAAGAAGATTAATATAACTATAGAATAAAGCTCCGAACTTAACTCCAACATTATTACAAATGGTATTTAGAATATTTAATTCCCCATTTTCCATTGAGATTATTCCCTCTTCTCTTAATTTATTGATAGATTCTTTAGATATTCTATAAAATGCTTCCATGGAATAATTCTTTCCAATATGGACATCTATAGATTTTTTAGAGGAGATTTCAATTAAAATTTTCACAATATCCTCATTTATTATTCCTTTTTCATTTGATTTTCTTCCATAGAATACAGAGGTACCATCGGAACCAAGTGAATGTGTTGGAATTATAAAATCTAATAATTTTACTTCAAATCCAATACCCCATGACCCACACACTAGTAAAATATTTTTGGCCCCACAAAAAATAAGATCTTCACAAACTGAAGCTAAAGGTGAAGCTCCCATAGGAGGAGAAATTGCTGATATTGAAATATTTTGATATTTTCCTGATCTTCAAACTTTTTATCAGAACTTTTAATTGCTGAATTCACAACAATTTTGGAATTAATACAATAATTTTCTTTCATTTGTTTTACTTCCTTCTGAAAGTTGTTTATTTTAATACTTAAATATATTTTAATAATTTATGTTTCTTCATAACAAATTCAGTAATAATGATAATACTAAAACCTAAGAAAAAGACACAAATCAATAGAAAATATATCTCATAATATAATGCCAAGAGAAAATTTATAAATATATTGACTAAGCCTGTAACTATATATACAACTTTTTTATTTTTATTAATGGAAAGAGAAAAATTCCAAGTTATTATACTCGAAAAAAGATTCATCGAAATTATACATAAAAATATCCAGTTTATAAAAAAATTATTAAAAAAGATTAGAATTAAAAATGTTCCAATTTCTATACATCCCACAAAAAGAAAGAAATATGATAAATTATCAGATATTCCACTAAACTTAATTTTTGTAAGAATAATAAAACTAATTGTAATTATTGAGAAGAAAATCAATAAAATTATACTATTAAGTTGTTTTATGAGGAGAAAAGAAACTACAGTTTCCAAAATAAATGAAACTAAAAGTAATATCATACCTACAAAACGCATAACAACTGATGTCTTACCTTTGAAACCGTTGATTTTTTATCCGCGGTTGATCTTAGGGCGAGATCCTCGTTTGGAATACAGCAGGATGTATCGCTTAGGGGTTCTATATTTGAAGACACGAGGATAAACATAAGCGGTGTAGAGATAAACGATCCTCAGACAGGTCATTTTAGTCTGGAGCTGCCATTGACCAGGGAAGATATAGACGAGATATATCCAATAATATCCCATAATAGTTATTTAATAAATTTAGCTACAAAAGAACAAGATAAATTAACAAATTCCTATAATGCCATGTTAGATGAACTCGTAAAAACAGAACAACTTGGTATTGAATATGTTAATATGCATCCTGGTAATAAAAATGAAAATGAATCCGATGATGGTGCTCTAATTCGAATAGCAAATGAATTAAATAAACTGATGGAAGATACAAAGAATTCGAAAGTAATAATTCTATTAGAAACCACTGCTGGACAAGGAAATGATGTAGGATATAAGTTCGAACACATGAGAAAAATTATTGATAATATTAATAATAAAAAGAGAATAGGTGTTACCTTTGACACTTGTCACTCTTTTGGAGCAGGATATGACTTTACAACCAAAAGTAAGTATGAAAATATGATAGATGAATTTGATGATATAATCGGTTTGTTTGGGACGGACATGGATCAGACGGTGTACAAAAATTTTATTATTTCAAAACAAACTTATATTCTAGGGAAGCAACAGTTCAAATTTATCATTTAATTATTTATGATAATGTTAATCAAATTCTTCCTATTATAATCAGATAGAAGTAGCTGTTTAAATTAATCTTCTTCATATTTTTCTGGATGAACACATCTTCTCCATTGTTCTACAGTTTCTTTTGGCCCCAAACCGATTATTAAATCTCCTTCTTCAAAAATAAATTCAGGCTTAAAGCTATAGATCCATTTACTTTTCCGTTTTAAAGCGATTATATGGAAACCTCTTTTATATTTACTATTTTGAAGTTCTTTATAGGTTTTTCCTTTAAAATATGATTCTTCAGAAAGTGTTTCTCTAACAACTATTTCTTTGGTTTCTTCAATAGCTTTCTGAATTATCCGATGAGCCTCAAATCCTCTTACAATACTTTCAGCGATATTTTCAGCAGCATCAGCAATTATTTCACAAGAAAAAACAATTCTCATTATCCCTGTTAAATCCTTTGGATTTTCAATTTGATGGGCAAACTCTAATAAGTCTTTTTCAAAAGTAATATTTAACCCATCCATAAGTTCTTCCATTTCTAAAATCAACAATTCTTTCTTTTATTTCAGGATCATGTATATCAAATGGAGATTGATCCTCTTCAATTTTATCCAATTCAAACGAAATTTCATCAGTGTCACAAGCTTTTTCTTTTAGTTCCAACAAGGAATCTCTCTCTCCTTTAACTATTAAAATATCTCCTTTCTTTATTCGGACATCTTTATTAAATAACCACTTATCATTTCTCCTAATGGTAATAAGATCCACACCATATTGAGATCTAAAATGGATATCTTTTCTAATTTTTTCAATAAAAGGACAGCTTTCATTAATAGTTATTTTTAAGATAGGTTCGGGAACAACAGTCCACATTAGTTGAGCAAAATCTGCGATATTACTGTTGATATATACTACACGAGCAATATCCGAAAGAGCATTAGAAATTTTATCAATAGAATAACCAATAACAAGAATGGGTTCTAACCTTTTTGCTTGATCAGAGCCAATAGGTTGAGTCTTAATTATTTGAAAATTCAATAAAAATGATAATTCATGAATTCTTTGCTCAATTTTATATGTTTCATCTGCCAATTCTTTACTTCCAAATTTAATTGCACTATATGCTAAATCTATCATTAAATCAATATTCTGTTTCATTTGTTTAACAATATCTTTTAGCGATATCGGTTTATACTTGAACTTTTTTCTAAGTATCGGCATATGACTTTTATTCACTCATTAAATTCTATCCTTTAATTCTATTTAAAGATTATTATAAATAAAATAATTAAAAATGGGGTTAAGAAATCTGCAAGAGATGATGTAAAGGGGATCAAGAAATTATTAGGATCTTTTCCTCTTTGGAAAAGGAATATTGAAGCAATGAATAAAAATATAAATAAAGTAAAAAATAAAATTAAAATCGCTAGAATAACAACTCCACTAATTAACAGGGGATTAACTATCGTTACATTTGTACCTAAAGCAAAACAATATCCAATAATTAGTAAAAATGTCAAACTTAAAATAATCGTAATAAATAATCCTAAAAAATCTTGTTTTAATCTATCTGAAGTTTCAATTTTTGGAGAAATAGTACCGATATAAAGATGCGTTGTTAAACGTGAAACCAAAACAGTTGAAATATCCCCAACTAATGAATTTAAAGCGGGATTCATTAATAATATTACGGGGTAGGCATAGAGGATTTCTTTGTTAAAAGAAAGTACCGAACCAGAAAACAATCCAAATATTGAAGAAATAGCTACAATAATTATTGATTCCCTAATAATACTTTTATAATAATCCAATTAGGGCACCCCCAATAATATTAATGTTAAATAAAACATTACTATATTAGAAAAATCACCTACAGCGCTCATAACAGGATTTACAACATTATTAGGATTGAGTCCAAATTTAAATACAATATAATTTAGTAGTGTTGAAGTAGGGACTGTAATTGATAAAGTTAATGTAAGTGAAATAACGGGAATTAAAATAAATTTAAATAAAGGCAAAATTAAAGGGAGTAAAAATATTAATCGGAATAAAATACTAAATAATCCAATAAAAATAGCAGTCACGATTGATAATGAATAACTAGCAAAAACATTTTGCAGCCATGACTTAAGATTGAAATCCCCAATAATTAGATCTCTTGCCGTTCTTGCTATAAAAGGACTAGATATATTACCTCTCAAGCTTAAAAGAGCAGGAACCATTAAAATTAAAACAGAGAAACTTTTAAATTGTAAAATCAATAAGGAAAGAATTAAACCCGCAAAGATTGAACCAATAATTGAAATACTTTCAGATGGGAATGTTTCTTTAGCGATTCTCCATTTAGATTGTTTTGTATCCATAAGTCAACGCCTATCATAATTTTTGAAAAGATTAAACCCATCATTTAGAATTCTATTTATACATATTAAATCTTGAAAAATATATAAATTCTTCTTAATATAAACATCTTTTAAAGTAGAATTAAATACTATAAATTTAGCTAAACTTAGTTTA
>JARRLT010000058.1:0-3360 GCA_037386725.1 Promethearchaeota archaeon | reverse complement strand
TTTTCATATTGAAAGTTTTTTTATTAGGTATCCATAAATTATTTGATAATATTATATCTAATATTCAATTTCTTAATTAAGAGTAGATAAAACTAAACAAATGAATTATCCCAAATATCCCTCTCGAGAAAGAGCTGGTAAAATTTTAGCCCAATACTTAGAAAAGGAGAATAATACGCTTTTCCATAAAGTTAATAACAACCCGAATTTCGGCTTCTCTTTTGCAATTCCAAATGGTGGCATTCCTGTAGCAGAAGGTTTTTGTAACTCATTGAAAATACAATATGATATTATAATAGTAAGAAAGATTAAAATACCATATAATCCCGAAGCAGGATTTGGTTCAATTACAACAGATGGTACTATTCTATTAAATCAAGACTTAATAGCCTATTTAGGCTTGACAGAAAATGAAATTAATAGTTCTATTAATCAAACTAAAAAAGAAATTATCGAAAGGCGGAATTATTATAAAAAATCTGAAATTTCTGAAAAGCATTATAATGAAATTATAAGCAATAAGGAGATCTTTATGATAGACGATGGTCTTGCTTCTGGATTCACAATGTTAGCTGCTATCAAGATGGTTAAAAAATATCGTCCAAATTCAATCACTATTGCCGTACCAACAGCTCCGAGAAAAACTATAAATCTGATAAAATCTGAAGTCGATAATATCATATGTCCAAACATCAGAAATGTTTTACAATTTGCTGTAGCTGATGCATATCAAATATGGTATGATGTTTCGAATGAAGAAACTCTTGAAATGCTAACTAAATCAGCTTATTATCATAATATTTAATATGATAAGTATGAAGAGAAAAAAGTAGAATAAAAATAATTTATTTCGAATATAAATGCTTTATACGCTTTCAAGGACGAATAATATTGAGGAGTGTGGAATATAAAATTCGTCTTTCTTCTTAACAACTACGCTGTGGAAATATTCGGCAAGCCCTAAAAATCCTCGAATGACCGATTCATCTTCTTCAAATTTAAAAGAAACCTCACAAATTACATTTGATGAACTAAAACCAGCTTTATCATAAACTCTCTCATCTATTAGAGGGATCTTTAGTTCGTTGACTATCTCATAAACTCTTTTGATAAATAATTCTTTCTTTGCGATAGTAAATCACCATTTTTAATAGGAAATTTTAACCTTATAATTATATAAAATTTTATATTATAATACTTTATTTTATTGCTTTTTTGTTTATTAAATTTATCTTTGACATTTATGAATTTTTAAGATTATTATGACATTTGAAACATTAAATGCAAAAGTTAAATTTGAATTTAATAATTTTTACAAATTATCTTACAAATTTATAACTTAAATAAATCATCTTTAAAGTTGATATGGAAATTGAAAAAATCTACTGCTTTGATAATCATTGACGTCCAAGTTGGAATGTATTCTGATCCTAAAGATCCAGTATTTCTTGGAGAAGAATTAATTGAGATTATAAAAAAGCTAATTGGGAATGCTAGAAGTGTAAATATGCCAGTAATTTACGTTCAGCATAATGGGACTAATGGTTCCCCTCTAGAAAAAGGTACAAAAGGATGGAATATACGACCTGAAATTGCCCCTCAAAAATCTGATATTGTTATTCAAAAAAGCACACCCAATTCATTCCAAAATACTGAATTAAAAGCTAGATTAGAAGAATTAGGGATTCAAAATTTAATAATCTGTGGAATTCAATCAGAACTATGTGTTGATACCACTTGTCGCCAAGCTGCTGCTTTAGGTTATGGAGTAACTCTCGTTAAAGATGGACATAGTACATTTAACACAGAAATTTTACCCGCAAAGAAAATTATTGCTCATCATAATAATGTGCTTCAAGGATGGTTTGTAAATGTTAAAAAATCTGATAAAATCTTCTCTTAGATATATTAAATTTCTTAAATGGATATTTTAATTAGTCTAATGGTTTTAAAATTAATTTAAATGTATTAATTATTGAAAGGTAACAGTAGATACAATTTATTACTTAAATTAAGCCAATTAAAATCAGAAGTTTTTCATAAGAAATGCATCTATAATATTATCCTTTTATTTGAGGAAAATTAAGCAAAAATCCACAAAAGAAAGTTTTTAATATTATAAGCTTTATTTTAGTAATAAGGCTATTAATTTGCTAGAACGCAAATTATTTAAATTAAAAACATTATTTTTTATTTATATTCTTTTATAGTACAAAATATTAGAGGATTTGATTATAACTTTGGCATCAGATAAGAAAAAGGTTAATAGAGTAATAGGTTTTCTCAAAAAAGGATTGGTATCACTTGCAGATGATCTTGAAGAGACTGTAAACGGAATTAACGAATTTATTAAATCCTTAGAAAAAGCTGAAAAAGATTTAAAAGGTGTATCAACTGTAGAGGCAGTACAAACAGTATCTACTTCCTCTAAAAAGATTGCCTCACCAGATATAGGAAATGCTAAAACAAAAGCCGCAAGTACCCTTTTCAATTTATTGAGTGGTACTAGAGCCGCAGGAAATGCAGGATCTCCGGTAGCAGGAATTTCTTCCCCCTCAGCTAATGTTTCAGCAAGTGGTGGTCCTCCAAAGGCACCTCCCTCGGGCGGTGGTCTACCAAAAGCTCCTCCTTCTGGCGGAAGCCCCCCGAAAGCGCCTCCTTCTAGTGGAGGCCCCCCAAAAGCTCCTAAAAAAGGAAGTTTACCTCCTGCTCCAAAATTACCTCCAACAGGAGGAAGTCCTCCTAAAGCTCCTCCAAGTGGAGGACCTCCTAAGTCAAATGCCTTTGCAAAAAGACCAGCTCCTCCTGGAACAGTGAGTGCTCCTAATCCACCTGGAGGCGTTGGAGAAGAAGCAGCTCCAGAAACTGGAGGCGGTTTGAGCTCATTAAGAGACGAGATGTTAGAGGAATTAAATCGACTTAAAAAGATAATGAGAGGAGAATAAAGTAGTAATTTTATTTGTTTTTATAGAATCTTTTTTCAAGGAGGATTTTCAGGTCCATCTCTAATTTTTATTTTTACCTATTCTTTTAATTTTTAAAGTCATTCAAGTTCATTTTTCATTATTTAATTAAATTTTTAATAATAATGATATTATTATTTAAATTATAATGGAAGAGAAATTTTCAGTATATTATGAAGAAGGAGTGCCTATAATTATCCCTAAAAGTATAATTATATTTGCTGGACATCCTGATGATGAACTCATTTCTTGTGGAGGGACTCTTTTAAAATACAAGGAACTAGGAACAAATATTACAGTAATCATTGCATCAATAGGTAGAGGAGGTTTTGCCAAAGAAAAAGATAAAGATAGAATTGAGAAAATAAGATCCCGAGAGTGTGAGAATCTTCAAAAA